>JAJYOS010000348.1 GCA_021796055.1 Bacteroidota bacterium | reverse complement strand
GTCACGGCCGCATAATTGACTGCCGCGCCCGGCCCGAGCTTGTTCTTAATCCCCTGAAGTATCGTCACGGGATTCGACGGATTACCATGATAATTTCCGAGGAGCACATTGGCATCGTTAGCATACGCTCCTATGACCGCGACGGACTTCACATCCTTATTCAAAGGAAGCAAGTGCCGAGAATTCTTTAACAGTACCATGCTCTCGTCTGCAACTTTTCTGGCAAGCTTCATATGGTCCGGAGTGTTATTGTCCGCAATGGTAATCGTATCGTACGGGACCGCCGACGGCGGATCGAACAATCCGAGCTTCATTCTGGCAAGCATCAACCTGGTCACTGCCGTATCGATTACGGCTTCGGAAATGAGCCCCTGCTTGAAGGCGTCCTCCAAAACCGAGTACTGGTTTCCATAACAGTTCAGGTCGCAACCTGCCTTCACAGCATCTGCCGCGGCTGCATTCAAACTGGGCGCATAATCGTGTCCACGATAGATATACCATATAGCCCCGCAGTCCGACACCACATAACCTCTGAAGCCCCATCTTTTCCTCAGGATATCTGTCAGGAGGTAGCCGTTTGCACAGTCGGGCACTCCGTTAAGCGCGGTATATGCGGCCATGACGGAGAAAGCCCCGCCTTCTTTCACCGCCGCCTCGAATGCCGGAAGATATGTATCGAAGAGATCGCGCTTGCCGACCACCGCGTCAAATCTGTGCCGCCCCAGCTCCGGACCGCTATGTGCATCGAAGTGTTTCGGAGTGGCAATCACCTTGAAGTATCTTGGATTTTCTCCCTGGAGGCCGGTGACGAAGGCAACCGCCATCCTTGAAGTCAGGTACGGGTCCTCGCCATAGGTCTCCTGGTCTCTTCCCCACCTCGGGTCCCTGGCTATATTGATGTTAGGAGCGAAGAAATCCAACCCCGGGTCTCCCGCGTGTGCAGCTCCGCTCTCGGCATAATTGAACTGCGCGCGTGCCTCGGTGGAGATGCATTCCGCCTCCCGGTGTATCAAGTCAGGGTCCCAGGTTGCCGCCATGCCGATTACCTGTGGGAACACAGTTGCGAACTCTTTCCCAAGAACGCCGTGAAGGCACTCGTTCCCCCAGCTGTATGCGGGAATCCCGAGCGCCGGTACTGCAGGCGCATCGCTCTCCATCTGAGAAATCTTTTCCATGAGCGTCATGCGCGTAACGAGATCCGCCGCACGCCGCTCGAAAGTAAGGCTCGTGTCGAGGTAGGCCGGCTTTCCCGTCCGGCGCGGGTCACCAGTAACCTGCGCAGACAAAGCCGGCGACAGCGAGAAGATTACAAGAATCGGGATGATGGCCCTGCTGAAGATTCGATTCATCGTCAAGCTTCCCTTTTCATGCTTTTTTAGGAGGGGACCGGCTTTTGCCGGCGGCAGGAGGATTTCAGAAGTCTCTGTTTCATGGTCCTGTGAGTTGCACTCCCAGCAGGTTGCCGTAGCCGATTATCAACGTTGAACCGATGAGCGTGAAGAGCGCCATCCCAAGCAGGAATTTCGACAGGCCGCCTGTGTTTTTCCATTCCTTCAGGAATATCCCCCACATGGAGCCGAAGATAATTATGCTCGCCATGTGTATGGTCCAGCTCGAGAATTTATAACTTCCCATTTGTGAGGCACCCATCGTGTAGAAAAAGAACTGGAAGTACCACGTCACTCCGGCGAGCGCGCTGAATAGATAGTTGGTCAGAAGCGGAACATGCGAAGTGCGGTCGGCCGGGGGATCGAGTTCGGCGACGGAGTTCGCGCCCACTCCCGGTTGAGGTGTTACAGGTGCCGCATCGTCCGCAGGGACGTCCTTGACCCGGTACCCGGCATGCAATCCAAAGTACTCACCAAATGTCCGGTTCTTTCTCAACAGGTAACCACACCAGACCAGGTTTGTCAGGAGGCCTCCTCCCGTGATCACGATGATTTCCGGCAGGCCTGTCCAGATTGGCTCTACTCCCAAGCGCAGCGCCGTCACGGATATTGGAGTGGCAGAATCCAGACCGAATGCGAAGCAGGAACTCATTACACCCGAGAATATCGCTACCAGGATTCCCTTTTTTAGATTGAACTCTTCTAATGTAAGTGCCGAATACCGCCGTGAGCCCCAGGATTATTCCTGTGCCCAATGACAGCCCGAGGTATCTCATTGTCAGCCCGTAGGTCAGTCCTCCGAATCCCCACATCATCCCCCAGAAGAATGTCCAGCCCAGGACGCTGAAAGGTTGACTACCAAGAATCTGAGTCAGGTGCGGCACGATGATGAGGGCAAGTACCCATGGAGCGATTAACCAGCTGAATATTCCGCCCAACAGCCAGTACACTTCCCATGACCACCTCTTCACGGCCTTATACGGTACGTAGAAGCTTCCGGAGGCAAAGCCTCCCAGCCAATGATAGAAGACACCGAGAATGGGATTGGGATTCAACTATTGTCTCCTTGTTGAACACTTTCGTGAATGATTTGGCATATGTAGTTATAGCGCAGGAGCGTGTCAAGTGGGTGGAAGCGACTTTCTTAGTCTGCGGTTGCCGGTTAAGAGAATCACGAAGGGGTGACATAATCCGATCACAAGAGAAACGGAGACACATAGAGACCGATCTATTTCCTCCGCGCCTATTGTGCCTCTGTGGTTCGATTGAATCAGGTGCATTCGCAATAATAACTCCGTCAAGACCGGCAGGCGAACAAGGAGTCCAACGAATACTGCGACTTCGCCGGCGTGAACCCGCGATTTCACTTCCGTGCTCTTCGCGTTCGCTCCCCACCTGGCAATCGTGAATATCCCGACAGCTTATTCCCTGGGCAGTGCGATCTTAAATGGCACTTTCAGATTGTCCCACCAGAGGTAAGCAGTGGCCGAAGTTCCCGCGAGATCATCAAATCCGTACATCAGCCACTCCATATGGGGCGCTTCGACCGGCGTCACGGTTATCCGGAGCGCGTCCTCCGACTCCTTGTACGAGAAGCTTCCCCAGGCCGAGCTGTTCTTGCTGAAAATAATGATCCAGTCTTTTTTCGAAGGGATCATAAAGAGGCCGTATTTGCCTGCCGGCAGTTTGTGACCTTCGACGAGAACTTCCCTGCTGAATTCTATAGTCGTATTTTCGTTGGCGCCTGCCCGCCAGGGAAAAGGCTTCCCTTTTGATTCCTTGTTTCCCGGAGCCATGCCGTATGGGACGAGTCCGCCCCATATCTTTCTCCCTTTTACTCCAGGCCTGCTGTAAACAATCGTAATATCTGTATTTACTCCCAGTCTCTGCATGACGCTGGCTTTCAGGCTGAGGCGGACCTTGCTCTCCTGGGCGGAACTGACCGAAGGCAGACTCAGGAAAAAAGACAAGACCAGTAAAGAACTGAGTATGGTAAGACGCTTCATGGTTCCCTCCTTTTTTCAGAATCTAATTCAATCCATCCATTATATACAGCCTCATATTGAACATCTTTGAAATCCCTCTATCTCAACTTTCGGGAAGGAGACTCATTCCAGGCAACCCATCATCTGAACTCACATACCGGGTGATTCAGAAAACATGCCCTGCTTTAATCATGCGTCATAATAATTGACAGCAATTATTCGCCTGCGGCGTAATAGTCACGGAAGTGACCCCGATGCGGCACCGCGTAATTATCTCTTTGTTTCAGACGATTTGCCGGTTTTCCCGGAAATTGGTGGAATTCGGCCCACATTAACCTTTGTGACAATACTATCTTTATAATATGCTGCGATTGCATGCCGCTCGCCTGTGACCATGCCTGATGGGAAGACAAAAGGGATACAACGAAGAGAGCTGCACAACACCATTGAAGAGTCATGTAAGGTCTTCCAGTCGGAGCACTTAAATCCTTTCTGACTTATTATGCACAAAATCTTCGACAAAGCGGTAATGAAAATTATTCCATCGAATGACCTTACTTCGGCTCTATACGTCTTCACATTGTATTTTCACAACCGGCACTTTAATTTGAACCGGAGGCCGATAAGAAATGATTAAGGTGAAACTCCGAAAGGAATGTTTCTTATCGAACACTCGAAGATGTCCGGGGAGATTTAAAATGAAAAAGAATCTATTCTGGGTTTTGCTTCTGATAACATCGACCCGCCTTTTGGGAAACCCGGTGGCACCGCCGCACGCTCTTATATCTGTATTTAAATTCGATCCTGTCGACAGATGGGAGCTGCAGATTAGTTTATACAACTGGCCCGATTGGCCAGGCCTGCGCGGCGTGCACAGCTATTATGACAGCATTTGTATTGTAACTTCTTCCGGAAGAGCGCAAGTAAGATTGGATAACGTCAGGGACAGCACATCGATATTGGTGATAACACCGGATAGCCTGAGTATTCCTCTTTCCGTCGACAGCCGCGGCGACCAAATCGCGATCTATTCTTATCTGTCGGATTCATCCGGATTTGGACCGCTCGTGCTATCGGATGAAATGTCCTTCGGTAATTCTCCCTGGTCCGACTGCGATTCACCTGCGGGCGAGTACTCGATTCGAAGGTTCAATTATTATTTCAGTGCCGAGGATAATGGATTTTATTTCTGTCTCTCGAAAAATGTGGCCATGGGAGTCCCATATGACACGTCAGGATGCTGTGCCACATTAACAGGGTATATGTTCGACAAGAATGGCAGAAAGGTAACCGGTGGCAATTTTGAACTTGATTTCCCCGTCACATTTAACGCGGACAGCACATATTCATTGCAGATTTATGCGATGAGATATGATATAGGTGCACTGAGAGACCTCTCGAAAGGAACATGGCCGACAGTTGCGATTGATTCATTGAGTTTCGATGCACATCCCGATTCGGTCATCAGGAAAGATATCCATTGCATAAATCTCACTGGAATCAGATTGAATTCGCCGCCGTCAAATCCGGATTTGTATATCGTCAACTTTCCCAATCCTTCGAACCCGGGTACGAATTTCCTCGTCAGAATTCCAGATGACTTGAGACGTGAAGCCGGTGAAATAGACATCTATAACTCCATCGGGCAGAAAGTTTTTGTCATTCCGCTATCAACTGCATCTTATTATAAATGGGATGGCGTGGACGCCAGAGGAAGAATGGCTGCGTCAGGAGTTTATTTTTACAGGCTTGTTCTGGGTAAAGCAATTTACAAGACCGGCTCGATGGTTTTACTCAAGTGAAACCATGAAGACATTGGCCATGTTCTTTGTACTGTTGAATTCACAGGCTTTCTGCCAGGAGCTTGCCTTCACAAATGAAAACATCAAGTTCAGGTTGACCAGGACATATTTCTATGTCGATGGCACTTACTGGTTCGTCAACTTATCCGACCATGAAACGACAAGACTGATTTACTATCCTCTTCCGACCATCGACCAGAGTGATACGATTGATTCGGTGGATATATTCAATATCACTGAAGGTACTCGACCTGAGATTTCAAGCAAGACAAAATCCGGGTTCAGCTTCATATTATCCTTAAGGAATCACGATAGCGTCATATACCATATCGCTTATCGGCAAAAAGTGAGCGGAGACAGCGCAGTCTATATCTTGCGCTCGACTCAAGCATGGAACCAGCCTTTGAAGTCGGCTGAATACATGCTCCACGTCGATGATGCCATCGATGTAACTACCTTTTCATATGATCCCGATAAGACATACGACATAGCAGGCAGGCGCTACTACCTCTGGAAGCGAGATGATTTTATGCCAGCGAAGGATTTCGTGGTGCATTTCAAATTGAGATGATATAGTGGGTGTCCCCAAAGCAGCTGTCCAATGAATCGGACGGCTGGCAACGACACAAAGCCCTCCGGGATTCGCGCTTTGAGAGGCGTCGATGCTTCAATATCTCGCCGCGCCGGAGGCGGATTCTCATTGGTAAGGGTGTGGAGGAAAAGGCTCAACGATTAATTGCAGGCAGCGGGACTTCCTGGCGAGCCATATTCAGGGCTCGAATTGAGAGACCGTCCAGATCATTGCGGTCGTTCAGTTCAACCAGCCGACGACGTTCCTCGTCGTTCCTATCTATCCATAGCGCAACTCTTGCAACGGTATGCTGGATTGGACCAAATCACGACCTCCCATCCGCGTCGTTCCCGAAATGGTGCGCTCCCGGCTACTGATATTTCCTGAAATTGTATTGCCGGGCGATTCTCGATTTTTCTTCCGGGCTTAGCGCGATGAAGTATTTCCTCCAGCCCGGGCAGAAGTTGATATGCCAACGCCAAAATCGCCCTGCCAGTGGCTTCGGGTTTTAATCATGTTTTGCCCGCAATGGACAGTTCTCACAAGTCCGATCTGCCATCGTTTTGCTCCCTGAGATTAGTTCTTCCTGTGTCTTTTCCTGCATCCCGACTGTAGACTTCTTTCATTTTAATCTTCAGATTTCGCGATCATCCTGCCCCTGTTATTGCATCAGTGGCAAGTTAATGTTCGGGTGCGGCATTGGCAAACCCTGCCTCACAATCATCCGCCCGGTGTAGTCTCTATTTTCCCGGTAACAAAAATCCCGGATACCGACCTGATCCGGGATATATGTAGTGCCTGTCCGGGCTTCTCCCGATGGCAACATTCCGCCCGCGACAACGTATTTGACATTATATGATGCTAATCCTGGCGCGATGAAAGAGCTGGTTCAATCGTTAAAAGAGAATACGAAAAGTCTCTGGGATAACTCCGGCACGGAGTTTCAAGAGAATGGCATTCATTATTCCGTGACCGATCAGAGCCAAAACGAGCAGGAAATGGACCGTTTGATTCAGCCTCTTGTCGACAAATTCGGAGACAGTCCTTCCGGCTTTCGGAGAAGTAAAACCCAATTCAAGAAGGATAAATCTGGATTCGACCGATACGGGATCGGACGCAAAACGTGAGTTCAACAGGCGGCTATCATGCAGGCTCAAAGGGGAGAAGAATAC
>JAJYOS010000005.1 GCA_021796055.1 Bacteroidota bacterium | reverse complement strand
ATCTGCCTATCAATCCCCGTCAGCGGAGATGAGTTTCATAAACTCTGTGTCCGGAATCTTATCGCGAGAAAGCGACACGTTATCTCTGAGAACATTTGCGTCCCCCGATACAAATGCCAGCGATTCGGCATATTCTGTCTCTCGGGATAAAGGCTTCACATAATGGACTTCAGAAGTCCCTCTTTTCTCCTGAACCGTGCCCACGGCGAGCAACCCGAAACTATGATTATGTGAAGGTGTTGCAAGCAAATCCTGGAGTGAACGAAGGAGAGAATCGTATCCCTCTGACAGCACTAATTGACGGAAGATCTTGTGGAGAGGATCTTTCTTGGGAAGTTCGGCGGGAACCTTGACCTCTTCAGCGACTGCCCTAAACCTGTATACGACAAGAGATCCGTGATCAAGTATCTCAACTCTGTAAGTCTTTCCCATCAGCAAGAACGATTCTCCGAAATCCTTAATCCCCAGGTTTCGTGAAACATCGGAAGGAAGGAATTGCTGACCGGGATTGATAGGCAGATGGTCAACCGCTGCTGAATTAGCAAAGGTAACGACTCCGTTGCGGACGATAATTACGGGTTCGTCGCGAAGCGAAATCAAAAGACCCGACAGATTCTCGCGCGCCTCTGTCAACTCGAGCCTGGCTGCCTCGGTATCTGAGGTATCTCTAACGAACAAGAATGACTGATCACCAACCGACACTGCACTTAAGTCGAACGTCTTCCTCAACTGACCGCTCAGCCCTGACCTCATAACAAAACCGCTTGACCGCAGTTCGAGTTTGAACTCATCAGGGGTTTCGCCAATATGGGTCAGGAACGCGTCGATGGTGTTGCCCGATTCAATTCCCTGGCTCTTGAAGAGAAAGTCCTTGAACAGGCTCCCGAAAGCGTTGTTCCAATCGAACAGTTTGTCGTCTTTGACGATCGCCGTTGGCAGCAGACTGTTGAAAAGTTTTGCGCGCTCCAGCTCAGATTTTCTCAGATCTTCCTGCACTCTCTTCTGATCCGAGATTTCCGTAAACGTACAGAAACGGTGCTTTGTAGTGTTCCACTGAGTTACGAAAAAGGATCGACCGCGTGCGTCTATCGTTTCAAATGTCGCCTCGGTTCCCCTGAAGCCCGCAACACCGTTTTCCGAAAGGAAGTCATCAAATGCCTGACCCGTGGTCACTTCAAAAGTCTGGCTACACTTCTCGTTTGCAAACTCGACCGTACTACCTGAAACAGCAATCATTGGTTCCGGAGCATTGCGGATTATTTCCTCTGTTGCAGTTGTTGCATCCGCCGCTAATCGTTGGGCGAGACCCACTTCTGTCTTCAGCGAATCTATCGTGTGTTCCAGCTCCCGGCGCTTGTCAGCGTCGAATTTATTCTCCGCCATCACCACGACCCAGCCGCTCCGGTCTCCCGTTGGAACGTTCTTCTCTGAAATGTACACATCAAAATGCCTTGCAGAGACTATGGCTGGAACAGGTATTGATGCATGATGTTCTTTACCGCCGATAATCTCCTCGAGCCTCTGGCCGCCGGCTTCGTCGACTAATGCCGGAAAGGATCCTCCGCGAGATGCGGAATCCTTCCCTGCCAGTTCCCTGAGCGCGGCGTTCGATTCAACTATTGCACCGGTGGTGTCTAGAAGAGCCGCCGGCAGTTGCAGCTCATCAACCGCAAGAAGGTCGCGGCCTATTTGACCACCCACTTCCGCCGTCCTTGCGGCGGTCCCTTCAGGCGTTGTCGTCTCCCCGATGGCAAGTTTTCTTTTCAATGCAGAAATATATATAGCCGATTTAAGTATGTCTGAGAATTGGAGGAACTCCGTCCTGGTATCGGGATTCTTCTCGGAGATAAGCGCAATTATGGCAAACTCATCCTTGTCGGTTTTAGTAGCGGCAGTCAGGATCCACTTAAACTTCAGCTCCCTCTGGATCCTACGGCAAGCTGCCGTCGTAACCATATCACCAACGATTTGGAATGCATCTTCCATTTCGGTATACGGTGAAGTGAAGATTTTTTCCCTCTCATCGGAAAGGGGAATCGCGTGGACATCCAGGTTCAGGCCATACCGGGTTAGCATTTCCGCCAGACGTGCCGCGTCACCTGTCGAGTGCGCCACTAATTCAATCGAATCGTACTTTCGTCTAAACACGAAGGCGTCGCCGCCGAATGCCGTCCTGACATTGGTGGCGATGGAAGAGAAGCATTTATCTATGTGGTCGGAGAATACGGCATCCGAAACAGCATTGGACAAGCCGCGCTTGAAGTTATCGAAATGATGCTCGTCTATCCCTTCGTCACCCGTAGAATCCTCAGAATCGGCGCCGCGTTTCAGCCGTGCACCGATGATGAGTGCGATCACCCCGATCAATATGACGGCGATGAGGATTGCGTCAATTAATGTTTGGGAAGAGTGAAATAGAATGTTGATCCCTTTCCCTTTCCTGCGGATTCAAGCCAGACAGTTCCGCCGCTTAGTTCAACAATTTTTTTCACAAATGCGAGGCCTAGACCGCTTCCTTCCACGTTGTCGGTCTCTCTGGTTTTTATTCTCTGAAAGATAGCAAAAACTCTCTCATGAAACTCTTCAGGTATGCCCATTCCATTGTCTCGAACAAAGAAGAGAAAATGGTCGTCTTTTTCCTGCACGCCGATGAGAATCTGGGGCGCAGGTTGATCCCCCATATACTTGATCGCATTATCGATTAGGTTCGTCAAAACTCTTTCGACATAACGGGTGACGACGTAAAACTTCGGAAACGCGCCGAGTGTGGTCGCCTTGATTTTTTTCTCCGACAAGCGATATGACATTTCGCTTAAGATTCGATCTACAAGCGCGCCTACATCAGCCAGCTCCGGAGTAGCCTCTACGCTTCCAACCCTGGCCAGTTCAAGAAGATCATTAACAAGAGAATGCAGCCGTCCGGACGAAGACATGATGGCCCCCATCAGAACATCCTGGTCCATATCGAGTCTGCCGCTTCTTTTCAGCTCCTTCGCAAACCCTTCAATCACAAGGATCGGAGATTTCAAATCATGCGTAATCGCGTAAGTGAACTGCTGCAGTTCCTGGTTCTTACTCTCCAACAGTCTTGTCTTCTGCAACGTCTCCTCGTGAAGCCGTGAATTCTCAATTGCCGCCCCGATGACCGTACCTATCGCCTCAATGATTTCACGCTGTGGATCTTCCAGCGACCTCTCGATCTCGCTGAAGAGTGCCCCGACCCCTACTCCCTTTCCCTTGGATTTCAAAGGAAACACCACTATCGAGTCGAAAGGCGAATTCTTGATCAGATCAGGCATCATATGGAAATTCGCACGGCGGTTAAGCGATTCGACTATGCCGGAATTCAGAACCTTTCCAAAAACATTGGAATTTACCTGTGAGCCATGGACTTCCGACAAAAAATCTTCGTTCAGGTTGGCGCTGGCTGCGACATATATCCTGCTACCAGTCTTGTCAGGCAGAAGAACGGCTCCGGCATCTGCGGTGAAGATGTCCATAGTCTGCCTGACCGAGTACTCAAGAACTTCCTTGAAATCGATCGTGCGGTTGAGGAGCGTAGCGATCCGGTTCACGGCGCTCAACTGGAGATTTCGCTGCGTCAGCATCTGCTCCAGCGTCCGCCGGTTAGTCACGTCGATAAGTATCCCAAGCGTTCCGGTGACATGGTGGTCTTCTCCGAAAATCGGCGATGTCGATATCTGTACATATAACTCAGTCCCGTCTTCTCGCTTGAGGAGAAATTCGCGAGAACCTATGGGCCGCTCGCTGGCAATTGCCTGTTTGAAGGGGAGATTGGCGGGGAGAACCTGAACTCTCGTGCCCGGATCGTAGAAGGTCCTCAGTAACGCAACCGAAACTTTGTTCAGGTTGCTTTCTCTGCTGATGCCGAACATTTTCTCGGACATCCTGTTCATTCCAACGATTTCTGCGAAACGGTTCGTGACGATGACTCCCTCGCCGATCTCATCAAAGAGATGGAGAAGGTCATTAGAGATTACGATGCCACCATCCTTTAGGTCCACACTCATCGTGCCGGGTTTTTATCCTGATGTTCAAGATAAAGAGCCAGCTTGTCACTTACAAACGAGAAAGCAGGTGGCAGGGAAGTTGAGTTTTAGTGTAACAGACTATCGGTTGAAGTTGTACTCCGATAAATCTATATTAGAAAAGATTCGTTCTTTTTCATTCTGCCGAGAGGATGTCGCAAGCGTTCCGCGAAATAGATTCTGAACTTCAGAACTGATGTCCCTCTCAACTTCGATCATTTGATCCCGGGGCTGTAGCTCAGCTGGGAGAGCGCGTGAATGGCATTCACGAGGTCAGGGGTTCGATCCCCCTCAGCTCCACAAAATTCCGGTCTCACGATTTACTTCCTTATCATATCTATATAGAACGGATTGAGCCAGTCCGGCGCGACGAGTCCCTGAACTACGAGCAGCACACTGTCACTACTCAAGTACTGTCCGGAAAGCTTGATTAATGTCACTCCATCTGTCAGATCAAGCGACAGACTTGGATAATTCTCTTCGCCACTGAAATTAAGCGTATATGTATCGTAATACACTCCACCATAGCTGTTCCCCAACTGATAACCACCATTCCGACGCCATCCTGTAGTGTCGACAAATGTAAACGTGCCCGATCCGGAAACAGATCCATTGTCGGAGGCGAGAATCGCATCGATAGCGTAAGAGGCGGAGTCAACTACGGTCGAGTGGTGAGTCCCGAATCCATTTACTGCCGTCACGGTGAGATGCATGGTCTTATTTTGAACTTCCTTCCAATGGCCAGTCAAATTGAGGGTAGATGTCGAAGTTGATGTCGCTGTTGGAGACTTGTATCCAGTAATCAAAACACCAAGTGCGAACAAAGTCAATTTCCTCATTTACCCTCCGAAACAAAGATCTCTATTGTGCGAGCTCTTCACCTGCGACGGGCGTTCCCTGATTATGAACGAAAGTGGGATTATCATTCTATCGCGATCATGTCCGCGCCGCATCCCAAAAGTCAGCCTCTTTAGAGGTGCGTCCGCCGGTCGAATCCGTCAGATTCCATCGAAATCTGACGATCAGGCTTGACGGAGTCCGAGGATTCTGTTGGAAAATTTCGGCTGTCTGTTCCAATCCTTCGGATAGAGCCCATGACTAAGTCCGGGCTTACATATGGTACAGGCAGAGAAGAAATCCGACTTCAGCAATCGAAAATCACTTCCTCTTCTCCCTGTAAAACCAAATCAAATCCGTATTCACTGGCTTGTAGCCAAGCTGCCTTTGCATCGTTACAATTTGACCGCGATGGTAAGTGAAATGGTTGAACAGTTGTTCGAACGTCCATACCCTGGGCTGGGAATATCTATTGCCTTTGGAATCCTGATATTCAAATGACGACTGCAAGTATTCGTCCGTCGCTTGTGTTAGGATTCCGGACAGCTTCCGATCGATCTCGTCCCACTTGTTCTTAATATCGTCGACTGTTTTTGTTTCAGACTCAACAAGTGGAGAAAACGATTCGCCGGTGAGCCTGCTCGCCCATATATTTTCAGCATTCACCATGTGAAGCAGAGTACCCCGGATTCCGCCGTGACTTGAATAAAGATCCTTTTCAAAATCTTCCGGTCTCATTGTTTCCAACGAGTCCAGCAACCTTCGCTTCGCCCACTGGTTGTATTCGAAAAGTTCACTTATGTCTGCCTTGTTCATCCCTGGTCTCCATGCAACCCGTTGACTCTCATTGTTCCACAACGTTTCCCGAAATCCATTCGTGAATCTTCAGGATTCCTTTATCCGCCTTGAACGAGAGCCATCAAACTCCGGGTATCACCGAAGAGAATTACGCCTGCTGGCCGGACGGCACCTTCAGCTTGTTCACGAATTTTGCAAGCTCGGATTTTTGGTTGGATGCTTTGTTCCGGTGGATAAGACCCTTAGAGGCAAGTTTATCAAGGCTTGACACCGCCTCTTTAAGAGCGACTTCAGCTTTCTCTTTGTCCTTTGTGCTCCAAACCTTCTTTACGAGAGTTTTCATCTCCGACTTTGTCTCTTTGTTCTCCGACCGGCGTTTGAGGCTCTGCCTCGCTCTTTTCTCCGCCGACTTGTGCTGTGCCATTATAGTGTTCCTTTCTTGTTTGCGTTATAGAGTGATCTATGAATAATTATTTCGTTTGAGACTACTTAGCATCTATTTGAGATAATACTTCAGAGGGTTGGGCTGGAGTTTGCATTCCTCCGCGATCCTGAGATATTCGATTTTCTTGTTGTCACGCATTTTGTAAAGTGCCGGGACAATCCTGTCTCTCAGTTCTACCGGAGTCATCGGGTTGATATAGATACTGGTACCGCCCTCGAATCCGGCGGGCACGTTGATCCTCCATTTTATGAGGACTCTCCAGGGCATTTTATAGACCGAGTCGATAGGGGTGTAGTACCATTCTTCGTTGCATGAGACGCGCGGACTGGTGGCCAAATGGATGGCGTGTACCAGATTGCTCATGCCGCGGACCTCTTCCTCCGTGTGTTCCTGCGGACGAGCGGCCTGCGATTTCGAGTAAATCTCGATCGTCGGAAAGCGGTGACCTATGCCGACAAACGCGATTGCCGTCTCGTTTTCAGCGAATACCAGGTTTCTCTGGCCCGCGAAGTTCGGCCCGTACTCGTTGAATATATTCGGATCCTGACGCACCATCTTGGTCTGCTCAGTTATCGAGGATCCCCATTCATCCAACGCTACCAGCTGCTTGTGAAGATGATCGACAGAAGCTCCGGCAGGACTCAACCAGTTCTGGAAAACGCTGATGTATCTTGCGTACCTGTTGGACTGGAACACATCAATCATGGAATCAATCGTGAATCTCATATACTGATAGTGCTCGTCTGGTGTAAGATCTCCTGAGGACATCAGCTGGTCATCATACTCCGCACCCGGGACGAAATGCCTTTGAGCGATAATAATTTCATGACTTCCGCCGAAGAACGAGTCTGCGAGGTGAAGTTTTAATTCGAGAGGGGATTTCTCAATCTCTTCCTCTGTCCTACCCAGACGCCCCAACTTAAAATTAATAATGTCGATTACGTGCCGAAGACCAACGGGGTTGCCGAGGTAGGCTTCTCTCCATTGCACCTGTCTTTGGGTAAGCTTATAGCCGTAATTCTTCCTCCAGTAATCCAGAGTCACAATTTCAAAAAGATTCGGTACACGCCGAAAAGTTGGAGCGGTCTCATAGTACTTGTCCGCTGGCAGCGTGTCGATTCTTGTATAAGCATCCCCCTGTCTTACCAGCCTCGACTTCTCAGGGGGAGTTTCGAAATACCTCTTTTCACAGAAGCTGCAGTAATCTTCCTTGTCCGACGGCTGGATTTTTTTCGCAGCGGCAGCATATGCATTCAGATTTGGCTTGCCGCTTCTTCCAGGCACAGCCCAAACTTCAGTCTCGGTGAAGGGGCTAATCTGCTTGGTCGTGCCGTCCGGCATTATGTAGTAGTAGCTTTCGTAATCCAATTGGGGGTCAATCCAAGATTATCTTGAGAAATTCCTTGAAAATTTAACGCACATCGGGAGAATATACAAAGCACCGAAAGCGCCGGTCATACGAGTCCGGTCTCAACCAGAGACTCACTCTTTTCCTTGTCGCATCCGTTCGATAGAATCTTTCGGATTCCCTTAGAATCTGATTAGTCTGCCCACCCCCTCTTCTTATGGAAAAACCGGAGGGGCAGTAGCGGTTTACGACTCCGCCGAGTCGATCAACGTCACCGGTAGTGGCTCAATTTCAATTCACACGTCACCCCGAACCCTGGACTGATACGCTCCAGGTCAGGCTTGTTTCGGGGTCTAAAACCAGATGTTGAACCGAGTTCAACAAGACGGAATACTACAGAGTGAGCCAGTACTACGTCACCGACCGGTTTGATTCTCAGGCATACGGGTCTTAATTTTTTCAATCTCGCAGAACCCGGAGAGATCCTTCGGACTCCACGCGAGGCAACCCTAACAGAGAGACTAATGTCCTACGTTATTACACTCATTCCGGGAGATGGAATCGGGCCGGAAATCACAAGAGCAGCAACAAAAGTCATAGCAGCTGCCGGCGTAAAGGTAGACTGGGATATCCAGTTGGCTGGATTGACGGCGATTGAGAAATTCAAGGATCCGCTCCCACGAGGAGTTATCGATTCGATCTCAACAAACAAGATCGCCCTCAAAGGGCCGCTGACAACTCCTGTTGGAAGCGGATTCAGAAGTGTGAACGTCGCGCTGAGAAAAGAATTCGAACTGTACTCAAATCTCCGCCCGGCGAAGTCATTCGAAGGAGTAAAGTCACGATACGATAAAGTAGATCTCGTAATCGTTCGTGAGAACACAGAGGAGTTCTATAGCGGGATCGAACATTACGTCGACTCCCGCAAGAGTGCTGCTGAGACGATCGGGATAGTTACGCGCACCGGCTCCGAACGAATCATAAGATTTGCATTCGACTATGCTGTAAACCACGGTCGCAAGAAAGTTACTATTGTCCACAAGGCAAACATACTTAAATATACAAGCGGACTGTTCCTTGAGATCGGACGGAACATGGCCAAAAATTACCCGCAGCTGGAAGTTAATGATAAGATTATCGACAACATGGCCATGCAAATGGTGATAAACCCGAACCAGTTCGACGTAATCGTCACGACAAATCTTTTTGGAGACATACTATCCGACCTTGCATCCGGACTCGTCGGCGGTCTAGGAGTTGCGCCGGGTGCAAATATTGGATACGACACTGCGATCTTCGAAGCTGTACACGGTAGTGCGCCCGATATAGCAGGAAAGAATATTGCAAACCCTGCGGCAGTGATCCTCGCATCGGCGATGATGCTGAGGCATATGGGCGAATCATCGGCTGCATCAAGGATTGAAAACGCGGTCGCGGGTGTTATAAAAGAAGGCAGAAAGGTGACTACGGATCTTAATCCGGCATCTCCCGTCACCACAGACGAGATGGCCGAAGCAATAATTGAGAAACTGTAAGGTCACCGTTCACATATTCTGAACCGTCCGCCCGAAACGTGCGCAAATTAAGTTGATAATTGAATTGGGCGGACGACTATGCCACCTTTCGAGGTGCACGTCATCTAATTGGAAGAGCGTATTCGGGATGGCAAGAGCTACGTTCGATTTCTTAGGATTCAGGATCGACTTCATTTTGAATCCGAGATTTGTCGCATAACAATCACAATGGAGGAAAAATGGCGAACAGCACATCGACATCCGGAAATCTGAAGGACGGCTTACAGCTCCAATGGCTCGGGCACGCTTCATTCAAAGTGAACTCTCCTAACGGAAAGGTAATTTACATCGATCCCTGGCTGGACAATCCCAAGGCACCCCCCGATGCCAAGCCGGTAAAAAACGTGGACATTGTTGTTTTGACTCACGGCCACTTTGACCATATCGGGAGTGCTGTAGAGATCGCTTCCGACACTAACGCAAAAGTGATCTGCAATTTTGAAATATCCCTCTACATGAAGTCGAAAGGGATCCCGGAATCAAACATAATCGGCATCAATGAATCCGGTTCAATCTCGGTGGACAACATCCTTTTTACCATGGTGCACGCCGAGCACAGCAGTGGAATAACCGACGGTGATCGCGTAATCGACGGCGGGACAGCTGCGGGAATAGTCATCAAGTTTGATGACGGTTATACAATTTACCACACAGGTGACACCGGCTTGTTCAGTGACATGAAGCTGATCGCCAGCTTGTACAAACCGGATCTGGTCATGATGTGCATCGGCGGATACTACACTATGAGCCCGAAAGAAGCAGCCGAGGCAGTCAAGCTGATTAAACCGAAATACCTCCTCCCGATGCATTACGGTACCTTCCCTGCCCTGAGCGGAAATCCTGATGAACTCAGCAAGCTCATCCCCAAGACGGTTAAGACAAGAGTGATACCGCTCAAGCCCGGAGAAATATTTTCATAAAAAAACCACTCACTTGCGTCCCCTTAACTAAAGGGGTCAAATCCTGGAGTGCGGAACCCGACGGATATCAACAGGCCGTTGCGGGGTTAACTCTTTTGATAAGTAAGGACATAAATGAATAATAGGGCAGAGATGCGTTCATCTCAACGGAAAGCGGCAAACCAATGAAGCGTGCTCCCATCTATCTGGTCATACTCACTGTTTTCGTGGACCTCCTCGGATTCGGGATAGTAATTCCGCTTCTCCCATTTTATGCCGAACATTTTGGAGCCACACCGACGGTCATCGGTCTACTTACCTCATCATATTCATTCATGCAATTCCTATTCGTTCCGCTCTGGGGAAGGATTTCGGACAGATTCGGAAGACGACCGATTATACTGATGAGCGTATTCGGTTCTTTCATATCGTATTTGATCTTCGGATTCGCCGGTTCGCTGGCAGTCCTGTTCATCTCTCGCATGCTTGCCGGGCTCATGGGTGCAAACATCTCGACTGCATACGCATATATAGCCGACACGACTTCATTTGACAGCAGAGCAAAATATATGGGACTTATCGGCGCGTCTTTCGGTGTCGGCTTCATGTTAGGACCGTTCGTGGGAGGTGTCATGAGCAAGATCAGTTACGGTGCGCCCGGTTTCCTGGCAGCAGGGCTCTCACTGGTCAACGTTGTCCTTGCTTATTTCATGCTTCCGGAATCACTCAGAAAGAAAGCCCCCGGCAAGCAGAAGGCTGAAGCGTCGAGGAGACGCAGCATACTGAACATTGCCGCCATGCGAGAGGCATTTAGAAAACCAGGGATCAACAACCTGGTAATGGTGACTTTCTTCTACACGTTTGCCTTTTCAACGCTCTATGTGGCTTTCCCTTTGTTCACGGGAAACGCGTTTGGATATGGTGCCGAGAAGAACGGTTATCTGTTCGCATACATAGGTCTTATCGCAATTGTAATTCAGGGCGGTGCTATTGGAAGGCTCGTGAAACGCTTCGGAGAGAGAGGATTGTTGCTTACAGGTCTGATATTACTTCTGGTCGGTTTAACGTTCGTGCCGAGCGCCCACTCCCTTTCCTTTCTTCTATTCCTTATAACTCTCCTTGCAATCGGAAGCGCTCTCGTCACGCCGCCGATGACCAGCCTCATCTCGAAATATGCCGGTGAGTCCGAGCATGGAACTGTACTCGGAGTGTCCCAGTCGTTTTCAAGTCTTGCACGAGTACTAGGACCTTTTTGGGGAGGGTTGATACTTGGGGTTGCAGGACTGGCATGGCCGTTCTACACTGGAAGTTTCATGCTGTTGATCGCGCTGTACTTTGGCTTGAAAGTACCCCGAAAAACTCCTGAGACTGCAGCTGCTCCATCTCCTGCTGAAGTAGAGATGCCAACCGATATCCCTGAGAGGAACGAGTAACTTGTTGCCGTTGGAGCGGCCTTCGCTTCTGCATCTGATCCACGGGCTTTTCCGCTCCAGATCATTCTACTCATGTATCTCGATATCAGTGAACAGGAATACTCGTAGTGCCGGTTCACCATCCCTGTAACTAACGCACTGCAACAGATTCCGAAAAATAGATTGCTTTTTGTGTTTTCTTTTTGAAATTTTAGGCGTATGAAGCAAAACAAAAGGCGTTCATCGAAACCGACGGTAGAAAAGGGCTCCCACCACGCCGCCGAAAAACACTCCTCGAAGAAGTTAAATCAAAAGGCTGTCGACATGCAGCAGCTCTCCTTCGAAGTCGAGGTGGGAATCTTCGAGGTCGACAAGATATTTGAAGGTCAGGGAGACAAACTGAGCGACAGCTACGTTGCGGATTCACTGGAGAGTTTCGTAAAAGTGATTAAGGAGAATACTTACGGCGGGTATTCCGAGAGGTTGAAGGAAGGGTCCGATGACGAATCGGACATGCTTCACATCAACATCGTTAACCGTGTGAGTGCTGCTATCGAGGAGTTGGAGCTGGAAGTCAGCGATGCTGAAATAATAGAGGTAATTAAGACTGTTCAGCAGAGTGTGAAAAAGGCAAAGTCGGCAAAATCATCCCGCGCATACCTCGATCCGCTCGCGAAGAGATTGAAGGAAATGGGATTCAAATCGGATTTCTTAACCGAAGCCGACGTTGATGGAGAGACTCTTCATCTCGAAGACATCGACGACATTGACGATCTGGGTCTCGATGAAGACGACGGGATGGATGATTTCAGACCGTAAACTTAGAAGCAAGCTCCAAATCTCAAACACCAAGCTCCAGATAAATTCCAATAATCAAAAAGCAAAATTGAGTTTTGTGATTCCAAGTTTTGATTTTGGCTCTTGGTCTTTGTTTGGAGCTTGTATTTTGGAGCTTGGAGCTTAATTCGAGATGGGTTTTAACTGCGGAATTATTGGCTTACCTAACGTCGGCAAATCGACAATCTTCAACGCCCTGACTTCAGCGGCAGTGTCTGCCGAGAATTATCCGTTTTGCACGATCGAGCCGAACGTCGGAATCGTGCCGGTGCCGGATATCAGACTTAACAAGCTTGCGGCACTATACGAGACACAGAAAATCATTCCAACAACAATCGAGTTTGTCGACATCGCGGGACTCGTCCGTGGAGCGAGCAAAGGCGAGGGACTCGGCAACCAGTTCCTCGGCCATATCCGCGAAGTTGATGCCGTGGCGCATGTGGTCCGCTGTTTCGACGATTCGAACGTGGTACACGTGGACGGAACGGTCGACCCAAAAAGAGACATCGAAGTCATCGAGGCGGAATTGATAATCAAAGACCTCGATACTGTCCAGAGGAAACTGAAAGAGACCGAGGGAAAAGCAAGGTCGGGTGACAAGAAGCTCAAGGAAGAGTATGATGTGTATGTGAAACTCTCCGACCATCTCGGCTCCGGAAGACTTGCAAGATATGTCAGCTATGACGACGAAAGGCACCGTGAGTTCGTTTACTCGCTTCACCTTCTGACGGACAAGCCAGTCATGTACATAGCGAACGTGGATGAAGCACATGTAAAGACAGGAAATGAATATGTAGAGGCAGTCAGAGAAGTGGCGTCGCGCGAGGGAGCAAGAGTGGTCGTCGTATCCGGGAAAATCGAAGCGGAACTCTCGCAGCTCCAGAACGAAGAGAAGGCACTTTTCCTCTCGGACCTTGGGCTGGAAGCTTCGGGCCTCGAACGGGTAATAAGGGAAGGTTATTCCCTCTTGAATCTCGTCACGTTCTTCACCGCCGGACCGAAGGAGGTCCACGCCTGGACCGTCGAGGCTAATTCCACCGCACCGAGTGCGGCTGGGAAGATCCATTCGGATTTCGAAAAAGGATTCATCCGGATGGAAGTTATTAAATACGATGACTTGATCCGGCTCGGTTCTGAACAGTCTGTTAAGGATGCCGGGCTGCTTCATGTGGAAGGAAGAGACTATCTCGTGCAGGACGGGGATATAGTTGTGGTACGTTTCAGCGTCTAAGTGAATACGGAACAAAGGGATGATGGAATGTTGGAATGATTCAATGATGGAGTATCGGAAAATGAAACGCTTCGGTTTACTTGCTGCACTTGCACTAATCACTTTTACTTCGCTTGTCTTTGCTCAGCCTCGCGTCAGAAGCCTGAGTTTCTATTCACCGAGCGTCCATGGAACAATGCGGATGGTCATACTGCTGCCCGAACATTATGATGAGTCAATTAGATACCCCGTTCTTTATCTCCTGCACGGATATGATGGAAGTGAAACCAACTGGGTATCCATGACGGACATCACCTACTACACACAGCGTCTTGCGCTGATTGTAGTTATGCCGGAGGCCAAGAATTCCTGGTACGTCAATTCACAAACTGACAAAGGTGAGCGGTACGAAGACTACATGATGATCGATCTGCCGAAGTTCATCGACAGCAAGTTTTCAGTTGACACGACCAGGCAGGCGATAGCCGGGCTGTCGATGGGCGGTTACGGCGCATTGATGCTTGCGCTACGGTATCCGGGACGTTTCTTATTTGCCGGAGACCTCAGCGGTGCGATTACTGTTCCGGGAGTCATCGATTCGGTACTGGCACGCCCGAACGCCCCGATTCCCGGAGGTCAGGGACCGATTTACCCGAGCATCGTCAAGGCATTCGGCACAAAGGACAAGTCGTTCAGAGACAGCCACAATGTCTTTGTACTCGCGAAAAGGGACAGCACCGACAAGCTTCCATATATCTTCTGCGCGGTCGGCGTGCAAGACGGATTCACAGATTTTCTACCCGCTCACAGGGAATTCACAGAGATACTCCGTAAGTATGGCAAACTCTACGAGTATCATGAGATGCCGGGTGTCCACAGCTGGACTTTCTGGGATGAGGAAATACAGCCATTGTTGAGTAGGCTGGTAAGCGTGTTGAGGGTTGTAAAGTATCCTCATTGAGGAGAAGCAAACTACAGGAAGTAATCAGCAAAATGAAAGCTCGTAATCTCGCTTCGTCTTTCCAAAAATGACCCGACTTAAGAGTAGCCCCCTGTACCATCTTAAGAGGATTCCCCTGGCACTGAGAGCAGGAGCTAATCACTAGTTCCCCATGTACCCAGGCGATTCGTGGCATTGTCCAGCCGCGTTGCGATGCTCCGTAGCGACTAATTGTGAAGTTTTCATCCAAACCCACAGCCGGGGAATCTACGACAGGCCTCTGGTTATCGATTGCGAAAAGATTGACAGAGCTTCTTCAAGGGAAAATCTGGTGCGAATCGATCAAAGGCGAAGGATCATCGTTCTTTGTGAAATTGCCGGTCTAGAGCGGTTTCAGATCTGAGGAAAAAGAAGCAAGATGCCATAATGAGAGACATCGACCTGTCCTTGCTTCCAGCATCCGAATTATCTTCTTTCAACGATGACCAATACTAACGGTAATCACCTGTACCAGCTTAACCGGAGAGTTATCTCCTGCCGCAAATGTCCGCGACTCGTCGAATGGCGCGAGAGAGTGGCACGCGAGAAGGTGGCGAGATTTTCCGATTGCACATACTGGGGAAAACCTTTGCCGGGATTCGGCGACCCGGACGCCGGAGTTCTAATTGTCGGACTGGCACCGGCAGCGCATGGTGGAAACCGCACAGGGCGGATGTTCACTGGCGACAGAAGTGGCGACTGGCTTTTCAGCACATTGCACAAATTTGGATTTGCGAGCCAGCCGACATCGGTTTCCCTCGATGACGGCTTGAGGTTAAAGGACTGCTATATAACGGCCGTGGTACAATGTGCGCCCCCACAGAACAAACCGTTGAAGGAAGAAATCGAAAACTGTCAGCCGTATCTGTTGGAGGAATTGCGAGTCCTAATGAATGTGACCGTGATCGTCGCACTCGGAAAACTCGCGTTTGACAGGACCATCATATCACTTGAAGCAATCGGCAAATGTCACTTCGACCGGAAGCAGAAGTTTGCTCACGGAGCAGAGTACGATATAGCTAACGGACTAACACTAATTTCCTCCTACCATCCGAGCCAACAGAACACATTCACCGGCAAACTTACAAAACCGATGTTCGAAAGCATATTCAGAAAAGCACGCCATTTGATCGGCCGCATTGGACCTGCCGACTAATCCAAATCTGTTTTCTTCCGATAATAATCCAAAGGACACCCAGGAAGGGTGATCACTAAACGCACTAAAACGAAAGAAAGTCATGGACGACGACAAGAGCGGCGCATCCTCCCGCCATGCGTCACGCAAGGAGGAGGAAGACCTGTTTTCTGCGATCATCGCCGGCTATCTAAGAGACAAAATAGACCTTAAGATTTATCCGAACGGCATTTCCATTAAAGAAATCTCCAATCCGAATGCAAAGGAAATGTTCTTCCCGTTTGAGGATGAAGAGGAATTCGGATGATTCTCACCTGTGTCAAGAGGTGTTCGAACGAGCAAGCCGGAGAATCTATAAGCTCTGAATCCTTTCGAAGGCAATCCTTCAGAAGAAACTCCAATCGAAATCAAAACTGGAATCTCGATTTCTCCAGGGATCCAGGCCGGAGTTTGCCAGCTTAGAGCCTTAAGAGTTGGGCACTCGACTTTGTTTGGAGCTTCAAATTTAGAGTCTATCTTCGAGCATACCGGTCAGGGCTTAATCACCGGAAATGGTGTCGCCCGGTCCGTGAAGTCCGGCTTGTAGTAATCCTTGCTCTCGAAATTCTGCATCCATCCATTTTCAAACCCGAACTCATCGAGCATATCGAGCACCCGATTATACTCGCTTTCGCGGATGTGCCTGCTCAGCAGCATAATCGACTCCGCCTTGTTGGTCGGATAATACTGGGACATGACCGAGAGTGCGACATCGTTGCCGAGTTCGCTTGCGATCCAACCGAGGGTCTCCCTGCTTCCGGCAATATCGTTCGGTAGTACTAGGTGCCTGATCACCAGACCGCGCTTCAATAGCCCGTCATCTCCGAAAACGAGTCCACTGCCGGTCTGCCTGTGCATCTCTTTGAGTGCCGCTCTCGCCGACTGCGGGTACTCCTTCACCTTCGAATAGGCGTAGCCATCGGACTCGTAACTGTACTTAAGGTCGGGCAGGTAAATATCGACGATCCCGTCGAGCAGTTTAAGAACTTCGACAGAATCATAAGCATTTGTATTATAAACCAGCGGCACCCTGAGTCCTCGTCCGACGGCTATGACCAGCGATTTGACTATTTGTGGAACAAAGTGCGTCGGGGAAACCATGCCGATATTATGACAGCCCTTGTTCTGCAGCTCGAGCATTATCTCAGCGAGCCTCTCAAAACTTATCTCGTTTTTCAGCTCGACTTTATAGTTCTGGCTGATCTGGTAATTCTGGCAGTAGACACAGCGGAGGTTGCAGTTCCCGAAGAAAATATTCCCAGCACCGTTCGTTCCGACAAGCGGCGGCTCTTCGCCGAAATGCGGACAGTAGGAACTGACTACGGGAAGGCACCGCGAATAGCACCTGGCGATCTTGCCCTCCTTGCGGTCTACCCGGCAATCGAGCGGACAGATGTCGCAGGATGAAAGCATCTCGTCGAGGATTTCAGCCCGTCGCTGAAGCTCTCCGGATTCAAACAAATCTATATATGATGGTATAAATCTACTCACGGTCAAAAGTCAAAGGTAAAAAATCGACACAGAACCAGCCAAGCTTAAACAGTCAATTCAAAACTTGAAAACCAAAACGAAAAGAATTCGAGACAGCAAGTGAAAACACTAACACCGGTGTGCAGTATTCCGTTTCAACCTGTCTTTCCCCTGTTCTCCAGGTTTCCACTTTTGAGTATTTGCTACGGGTTTGTCGCCCACAGCTCCACTTCTCTCACGAGTGCCCGTGGCGGAAGCTTTATTGCCTGTACCACTATGTCTGCAACGTCCTCCCCGCGCAGTCTGGCGCCTCTGCCTCCTTTGAGAATTTGCCGGGTATCTCTCTCGCTGGAATCAACGGAACTAGGCGTTACAACTATGACGCGTATGTTATAGTCTCTGACTTCTCTTAGAAGTGCCTCGGAAAATCCCTCGATACCGAATTTCGACGCAGAATATGCGGTCGAGTTTGCCTTCGCGCGCTTGCCGGAGGTCGACGAGATCATGACTATCGTCCCGTCCATTTTCTCTATCATTTCCGGAAGTACTGCCCGGGAAAGAAGGAAAGGTCCGGTCAGGTTGGTTCCGATAACGTTGTCCCACTCACTTATCGACATGTCGGTAATCGATTTCTCCATGAACTGTCCCGCGTTGTTTACCAGGATGTCGATCGTGCCAAACTCCGTCAGTGTCTTACTCAGAAGCCGGTGGACACTCTTCTCGTTTGACACATCGGTCTGAACGGAGATAATCCGACCACCCTGAGACTCTATTTCGTCGGCAGCTACTCTAAGATCTGCGGCTGTTCGTCCTGCGATTACCACCGAGGCTCCTTCCAGTGCAAGCCTCCTGGCAATGAACTTGCCTATGCCCCGAGAGCCGCCCGTTACGATCGCAACTTTTCCGGCCAGAGATCCGGCCGATTGAGAGACAGTTTTCGGATTGGTTTTGGATTTTGCATTCTTCATTTTCGACCCCCTATTCGAAGTCCCGTTCGAAATACCGGCTTGCACCGGTACTTTCTTTCTTTTTCTTCTTTATCGCTTCTTGAATCTTCTGGTTGAATACTTCCGCGGCGTCGTAATCGTATGATCTCAGCAGATGATTCAGAGAGATTACTTCCGCGATGACGGTGATATTTTTCCCAGGCAGGATCGGCAACTTTACAAGCGGGATCTCAACACTCAGGATCGACACAAATTCATGATCGAGCCCTGTGCGTGTATATTCCTGGGATGAATCCCATTCCTCCAGTTCGACAACGACCTCGATGCGCTTACGCTTCCTCACGGACCTTATGCCGAACACGCTTCGAACATCGATGATTCCGAGTCCGCGGACTTCCATGAAATGCTGAGCTATCTTCGAGCTCTTTCCGATGAGGAGATCCTCACCCTGCCTCGAAACGCTGACTGCATCGTCCGCGACAATCCGGTGTCCGCGCTCAACAAGATCCAGTGCAATTTCACTTTTGCCGATCCCGCTTCTTCCGACAAAGAGCAGCCCAATTCCGTAAACATCTACGAGCGAACCGTGTATGACGGTGTTGGGAGCGAACACCTCGTCAAGATATTCACCGAGGAAATAAACAAGACGGGTCGTTTCGAACGTGCTTCTGAAGACTGATACTCCATGATCGGTAATCAGGTCTATCAGTTCCTGTTCGATCTCGTTGCTGTTTGCTATCACGATACAAGGAATGTCGAACTGCAGTATAGTTTCGAGTGCGCGCCGACGGTCTTCAATCTTCAGCGAACTCAGGTAGCGCACCTCAGTGTTGCCGAAGAGCTGCACGCGGTTAAAGGAAAAGAGCTCGACATAGCCGGCGAGAGCGAGGCCCGGCCGGTGGACGTTCTTGTCGGTAATGAGCTTGGCGAAGCCGACATCGCCGTTGATCGGCTGCAGCTTTGTCTTCTCGCGCATTGCCTTGTAAAACTCGCCGACGCTGACGTCTTTGCGTCTTATTTCCTTCGTATCCCATATGCGTGAGGCCATGACAATGAAAATATATGAACAAAAAGGGGGAAAAACACCCTAGTTCAGAGTCAAAGAATGCGTAAAGATAATACGAATCGATACCGACTTGCCTGAAGGGAGGAAGGTCCTCGTCCGTTCGTCGAAACGGACCAGAATCTCAACTGGAAGTCGGACTGCTTTCCATTTCAAAATTCTTTCCATTCATGGGAATCCATTTTTTCAGTGGAAATTCGTCCGCTGGCTTTTCGCCTTTACTACAGAAGATTAACCTCTCTCTCCCCTTTCACCAAGAAGCCCCGCATCTCTGCGGGGCTTCTCGAATAACTTCACTGCGCGGTTTTCGCCAGTGCAGCCTCCTGAGGGGTTCTACCCTCATGCTTTATCTTCTGCTTGAATTTTACGGGCTGCGCCTCCAGCTTGTCTATCGCCTTGTCGACTGCCTTGAAGTAATCGTCGGTAGTCTCCGCAGCTTTTAAGATCTTGTTATGTACGAAAAGTTTTATCTCAACCATCTTATCTGTACCGTTAGGTTTGGAGTGCTCGTTCAGGAATACCACGTCGCAGTGCACGACTCCATCGAAGAATCTGTTTAACTTCGTGACCTTTTGCTCTGCGTAAGTTCTCAGAGCCGGGTCTGCCTTGAAATGGCGGGAAGTGATGCTGATGTTCATAAGATTCCTCCTAGTTTTTAGTTTTTGGACACGCGTCCGGACGGCAAAATCATCGGTCGGCTCACCTTGGCTCCGACTGAGGCTTCGTCGCACGTGTTTGCATATTTTCTCTCGGATGAGCATTCCTATATACCTTCTTCAGTTGTTCAATTGAAAGGTGAGTGTAAATCTGGGTTGTCGAAAGGCTCTCGTGACCGAGAAGTTGGCGAACCGCCTCGAGGTCTGCACCATGGTTCAGCAGGTGTGTAGCGAAAGAATGCCTCAACGTGTGAGGACCTTTCCGCTCGACATCCGAGACTTTCGCGATCCTCCTCGACACAACCCTGTAAACGGAAGCGGTAATCATCCTCTTTCCGTTAGACGCCAGGAAAAGTGCCGGAGTCTCGACATTTTCAGGCAATAGCTCATCTCTGACTTTCAGGTATTCTCTTACTGCAGTTGTAGACCCGGCAGTCATCGGTACTATTCTCTCCTTCCTCCTTTTTCCAAGCACTCTGACCAGCCGGTTGTCATAATCGAGATCGGTGATGTTCAGCCCGCACAACTCGCTCACGCGCATACCGGTCCCGTAAAGTAGTTCCATTATCGCATTGTCGCGAAAATCTTTTGCACCGGAAGTCGGAAGGCGCAGTATCTTCTCAACCGATTCCTCTTCCACGAACACGGGGATCGGTTTCTTCGCCTTCGGCGTTCCGACGAAACCAGTAAAATCGCGGGCTGTATACTCAAACTTTGCAAGATATTTTGAAAACGATCTGACGGCGGACAGCTTCTTCCGGACGGTCTGCCTGTCGTTCCCCCGTTTGTCAAGCTCGACAAGAAACGCGCGGACTCCGTCCTCTCCCAACGACTCTAATTTACCTGCATCTATCGCTGTACCATCATAATATTCCGCCAGGAAAGCCTGGAATTCCCTTAATGATTGCTCGTAAGTTGAGATTGTTTTTGCAGATGCCCCCCTTTCCTTTCTCAAATAGTCAAGGAAAGAAACCACCATATCTACTGCGGAGAGTCCTCCCATCTCCTCACATTTCCCTTCCTGCGGACTCAACCCTAACAGTCCTCTTATTTTCTTAATTTCTTACGTTGTCAACTTATTCTATTTTCACTTCGCAGCGACTTCGACGTTGCCGCTTCCTCCACCCGAAGAGTCGGTCTTGCTTTCAGCCGAGACCTCCTGGGGGGAGAACTCGCTCTCACACTTCGGACACTTGTAATAATTTCCCTTCGCCTTCGAGTATTTTTGAAGCAGGAAGGGCGAATCACCGAGCGGACACGGCAAGTTAACCGGCTTATCCCAAGTGGCAAATTTACAGTTGGGGTAGTTCGTGCAGCCGTAGAAAATTCTCTTCTTCCGGGTGAATCGCTGTGCAAGCTCACCTTTGTCACACTCGGGACACTTGACGCCTGTGGTTATGCTCTTTGTGTATTTGCAGTTGGGATAATTCGAGCAGCCTATAAATTTTCCAAATCTGCTGTTCTTATAGATGAGATCGTTGCCGCACTCCGGGCACTTGTCTCCCGTCGGCTTGTTGTTGTCATCGTGTGCGTCGATCGGTTTGGTGTTCTTGCATTCCGGGTATTTGCTGCATGCCAGGAATCTTCCCCTGCGACTCCACTTAATCACCATCGGTGCACTGCAGACATCGCAGTTCACCTGCTGGCCATCGACGTTCGATTTTATCTCTTCGATTTTTCCTTCCACCCGCTGGACCGCGATATTGAAAGGATCGTAGAACTCATTCATTACATCGAGGTATTTTTTGTGTCCGCTCGCGATTTCATCGAGCTCAGTTTCCATGCCTGCAGTGAATTCGACATTGAAGAACTCTGGCAGGTTCGAAGCGAGAAGTTTATTGACGTTCATGCCGAGGTCGGTCGCATAAAGTCTTCGTTCTTTCAACTCGACGTAGCCTCTGTCCTCGATTGTGGAGACGATTGAAGAGTAAGTGCTCGGCCTTCCGATTCCGAGCGATTCAAGTTCTTTCACGAGGCTGCTTTCCGAATAACGCGCAGGAGGCTTTGTTGAGTGCTGTCGCGTCAGGATGTCTTCAAGTCCAAGGTGCTCGCCTTCTTTAAGAGACGGCGGCAATTTGAATTTTTCCAGTTCGTCGCTGTCTTCGTCAGTTTTGGAAAGATCGGCGTCCTCAGCGGTAATATCGTACACCTGGAGAAAGCCCGGAAACTTAACGTGAGAGTCGGACGCCCTGAAAACAAAGTGCCCGTCCGGATTTTCTACACCGTCGTTGTTCTGCCTCCCATCTATCGAAACGGTGATCTGGTCATACACTGCCGGATTCATCTGGGATGCAATGAATCTCTTCCATATAAGATCGTACAGCAAGAACATTTCTCGTTGGAGATGCTTCTTGACTTCCTGAGGCTGGTATTCGAGGTGAGTCGGACGGATTGCTTCGTGGGCGTCCTGAGAGGCCTTCCCCTTCTTGAAGTGACGTGCCTCTTTCGGAAGAAACTCGTTCCCGAATTCGCTTTTGATATAATTTCTCGCGGCGGCTATCGCTTCTTCGCTTATTCGCGTGGAATCTGTACGCATATAAGTGATAAGACCGACTCTTCCTTCCGGTCCGAGGTCCACGCCTTCGTAAAGCTGCTGAGCGAGGATCATCGTTCGTTTTGGAGAAAAGCCCAGCCTGGTTGACGCGGCCTGCTGCAAAGTGCTCGTTATGAACGGAGGTGACGGGTTTCTTTTCTGCTCCTTCCTTGTAATGGAAGATACGGCGTACGCGGCAGATCGTATGTCCGCAGCAAGCTTCTCTGCCTGTTCCTGCTTCTCTATGAAGAATTCCCGTCCTTCGGCTTTGCCGTTTGCGCTCCCCTCGGGATCCTTAAGTGTCTTGTCTCCAATTGAATAGAGTTTGGCCTCAAATTGCTCATCGCGGTCCGTCTTGAAAAGTCCGAGCACGGACCAGTATTCAATCGGTGCAAAATTCTTAATTTCCTCTTCTCTTTCACATACCAGCTTGAGGGCGACCGACTGAACTCTCCCGGCTGAGAGCCCCGGGTAGACAGCCTTCCAAATCAACGGGCTCACCTTGTAGCCGACCAGCCTGTCCATAACGCGTCGTGCCTGTTGTGCGTAGACAAGGTGCGAGTCGATCTTCAGCGGTTTCTCCATGGCCTTTGAGACACCGGACTGCGTTATCTCGTTGAAGAGTACTCGGTACACTTTGCCGCTGTCCTGCTTCAGCTCTTCTGCGATGTGTTCCGCAATGGCCTCACCCTCGCGATCAGGGTCGGTCGCGATATATACTTCCTGTGCCTTCCCGGAGAGGTCCTTCAACCTTTTGATGACTTCGCTCTTTCCCCGGATGGTCTTGTATTCGGGCACAAAACCGTGCTCGACATCGACGCCTAATTTGCTCTTAGGCAAATCTTTTATATGTCCAACGGAGGCTTCCACAACGAAATCACTACCGAGGTATCGGTTTATTGTCTTTGCCTTTGCAGGCGATTCTACGATTACTAGTTTTTTTGACATCTCAACTTATTTCAGTTTATGCAGGGGGACCTTTTCAAACACTAATATCACGAATGACTCCAATCTTCCCAATGGTACGTATCAAAGTTGCGATTCCTGACCATTCGGACTGAATATTGACAAGATATTTGTGATTCGTGTTCAAATTTTTCTCTAAACGGTCCACCGCTCAATTTATCGTGTCGGAACTGTTGAGCATCACACGACTGCCTGGTTTTCCGGGCGAGTTATACTCAAACAGAACGCTTGCGACTATGGATTTCACCTCATTGCGGTCGATGACATTGAGGCCAGACATGAGGGAGCGCTCGATAATGTTCTCCATGTCAAGCTGGTCGATCAAACCGAGTTCGTACATCTCCGTTAAAAAGCCTCTGGCGTCTTTCGTAATAATCTGTCTTTCGGCCTCATGAAATATCCGATAGGATTTTACACGACGCCGTTTGAAGCGCTTCAACGGTTCACGCAAGTTCATCTTGTCGTAAATCCAGCTGAGGGCGGTAGAGATCTCCGATTGGCTATAGCCGCTTTCTGCCAGTTTCGACACGTCGACCTTCGATATGTCTCGCGTCTGCCTGATCTCTTTCATCAGGAATACTATCAGTTCGACGATTTTTTCCTGCATATCTTTATAGTCCTTAAAACAAATATAGGTTTAAAAATTCCAAAGTCAAGTTACCGACTGCTCCGCCTGGAATAAAACCGTTCAATAAACTCGTTTTCGCGCCTTCTCATACGGAGTTTTTGGGAGCGAGTCCCGTCCTCCCACCCTGCCAAGTGAAGGACTCCGTGGATAATGAGTCGTAACAACTCTCTCTGGAGTGTGGTTTTATAACGTCTTGCCTGAACCCTTGCGCGATCGAGACTAACGTAAACCTCACCTTCAATCGTTCCATTCTCACCGAGGTCGAAAGAGATTACGTCAGTCCTGTAATTGTGTTTTAGAAACCTCTTGTTGACTTCCAGAAGATAAGCATCGTTAACGAGGACAAGATCGATCGATTCCGCGTTCCTGCTTTCATCGCTCAGTATCCCTCTCACCAGCGACGCAACGCCCGTCAGCCTGGGTGCGTTCTTCAAAATTGTATATGCTCTAACCTTCACTTCCGGCCAGTCCGGACAGATGTCCTGGCTGTTCCTGTCTTCTCCCTCTTTGGTGAAAGCTTCGTCTCTGCCAGAGAAAGTGCGATGCTACTCAACATCACTTCGGGTCCGAACCTTGTGAAGTCACCCGAGAGAACGCTCTTATCAACGTTCGCATACAAGGAACAGCCTGCCTCGCGCTCGACGATCAAACCGCTGATCTTGCCGTCTGCTTCAGAATAGAAAGTGACTTCGCCAAGCATCTCCGATGCAAGATATCCTGTACACTGATGAAGCTGAAGATGAGAGTTGATGGTGTAGACCGAGACGAGAGTCCCTTTCTGCTTTCCGGTTCTAAGCGAAGGATAAATTTCCAGAGAAAGTTTCCTTTTCGACTTCTCATCGTATAGGTCGAAGCGGTAAAAATTCCCGCGTTTCGCCGCTTTCGCTTTCAGCACGCTGCCGATATTGTCGATGTCTTTGGTCCTAAATTCAAAACTCATCTTGGTTCCTAAAAAGTATCGAAAAAGAGAAACCCGATGTTTCTCATCAACGCTGACATCGGGTTTCCCAAAGTACTCACCGTGAGAAATTTCTCAATCTTACTTCACGGTAACGTTGACGGCCTTAAGGCCCCTTGATCCTTCCACTATCTCAAATTCGACCTCGACTCCTTTATCAAGGGTCTTATATTGCTTGTCGGACTTGATATCGCTATAGTGGACAAACACATCCTCACCATTATCCTGTTCAATGAAGCCGAAACCTTTTTTCCCATCGAACCACTTCACTTTACCATTTGGCATAAATACCTCCTCCTAAGGTGTAGCTGTTCCGGCGATCGGGTTTTGGACGGACCACTCATATCTATCGACAATTTCCAGATCGCCATCGCCGCTTGGTGTCCGCCCAAATCTAGACTCCTGTGGGTTCGGCACAATTCCCGCAAAAAAACAGCCGCTTGTGCCGGTCATGGTTAGGAAAGTCATGGAAGAATCCCAAATACCCCCGTCAGACAATATGTACGCACATTTTTATGCAAATTTCACGTTAATTTAGTCTGAGCGGAGGTGAATGTCAAGAAAAGGAATGCGCGAGTAGTGGGCTACTTTGGCTTAGGAAAGGACTTACCACTGAGCCGTTGGCTCATCAGCCTCTGGCTGAGAATCGGACAAATTCTGTTTTCGCAATTCGAACCTGTCTACCCGGCAGGCAGGCAGGTCACACGAATCGTATCTCCAACACCTGTCTGCCGGGCATGCCCGCTCAAGCGCGATTGCTCCTATTGGAGTCCGGCAATGCCGCCACAGTGTATTCTCTACGCTTGCATTTCCTACAGCCCCTCAATAATTTCATACCAATAACCGTTAGGGTATGTAGTGGAACAAGCACACAAAGCTGTAAAGAAACTGGCAGAAGATTTCAGGGTTCATGAGCCGGATTAACTTTCTCCGAATTACCAGGAGTCTCACGTCCGCCAGGACTTCATAGATAAATTCTTCGCCGCGCTCGGCTGGGACGTAACCCACGAACGCCAGAAGAATCCTCATGAATACGAAGTCCGGATCGAGAACAAAGTCGTCGGCGGTAAGACTCAGCAGCGAGCCGACTACGCCTTCTTCCTCGCACCGAACTTCCGCGATCCGAAATTCTTCGTCGAAGCGAAGAAGCCTGCACGCCAGCTGAGGAACGCCGACTTCTTTTACCAGACGATTCGCTACGGATGGAACGGGAATACGCCGCTCGCCATCCTCACAGACTTTGAAGAGTTCTACGTAATCGATTGCCGCCTGAAGCCAAATATAAAGGATGCACTCGACAGAGAAATAAAGTCGTTCCACTATACCGATTACGCCGACGAGGAGAAATTCAAATGGATATACTGGCTCTTCTCGCACGAGGCGGTTGCTGCCGGGTCGATAGACAAATTCGTTGCCGACAGACTTTCCAAACCTAAAGGGAAGGCCGTTCGAGGCGCAACGAAGTCGCAGCCTGTCG
>JAJYOS010000347.1 GCA_021796055.1 Bacteroidota bacterium | reverse complement strand
AGACGATGGAGGTACTGGAAAGGATACACGGTTCCAAGGGCGGCGTAACGGGAGTTTCCACGGGATTCAAAGATCTGGACTCGATGACGGGCGGTTTCCAGAGGTCGGACCTGATAATAATAGCCGTCAGGCCCAGCGTCGGGAAGACCGCTTTTGCACTCTCGATTGCAAGAAACGCGGCCGTCAAGACAGGAGTACCGACTGCGGTATACAGCCTGGAAATGTCGCAGCAGCAGCTCCTCATCCGTCTTCTGGCGGCGGAGGCTCGAGTCGATGCGCATGCCCTTCGTACCGGCACTCTGCCCGAGGACAAGTGGGCACAGATCTCTACGCGAATTCACAGGCTGGCCCCCGCACCGATTTTCATCGATGACACACCGGCGCTTTCGGTTTTGGAGCTGCGCGCACGCGCGAGAAGGCTGAAGACGGAACACGACATCGGCCTGATCATGGTGGACTACTTGCAGCTGATGCAGGGCCCCGCGAGAGCGGAGAGCCGCGAGAGAGAAATTTCGATGATCTCCAGAAGCCTGAAGGTACTCGCAAAAGAGCTCGACATCCCGGTAGTCGCGCTTTCCCAGCTGCGCCGCTCGGTCGAAGAGCGGGGCGACAAGAAGCCGATACTGTCGGATCTGAGAGAGTCGGGCGCTCTCGAACAGGATGCTGACGTCGTGATCTTCATCCACCGGCCTGAGCTGTACGGCCTGGAGAGCTACCCGGACGGTGAATCGACCGCCGGTGTTGCAGAGGTCATGATAAGCAAGCAGAGAAATGGCCCGACTGGAGACGTCAGACTGGCATTCGTGAAACAGTACGCTCGTTTCGAAGACCTATCGAAATACCCCTCGGGCCAGACCGGCCAATCCTCCGAGCCGGATGAGAAGGTCCCGTTTTAGAAAAGAAGCCGGGATGCAGCAGCCGGGAGTAGAGGATGCACGCGACTCCGATGCGATAAGGAACAATCGCGCTTCTAGTCCTCGGCGATCTTGCGAAGCTTTTTCAGATTAGTCACGAATATCTTCTTGGAAACCTCACGGATTACCTTCTCTTCTTTCAGCAGCTTGAGAATACGGGAGAGAGTCTCGCTCGCGACTCCAAGGTGAGCAGCCAGATCTTTCTTGTGGACTGACAGAGAAAAGAACGGTTCGGGAAGCCTGATGGAGTTATTTAGCTGAACTTCATTCAGCAGATACTTCGCTACTCTTCTGTCGACGCTCGAAGAGAGCGATCCGATCTTCCGGTCCAACCTGGCAAGCTGAACACCGAGTGCTTCCGATATTCTTATCGCAAATGCAAGGTTGTGACTCATCAGCGACATGAAATCCTCCACCGGGACAAACAGGACCGTCGAATCCTCGACCGCCTGGGCACATGAGGAGTGGAAATTTGACTTTGAAAATAGTACGGACTCCGCGAAGCAGCTGAAAGGCTCTATCATGTCGAGCGAAGTCACTTCGTCGTTTCCGTCAAGTTTGTATACCTTCACCTGTCCCGTCAGTACGATGTAGAAGCCCCCGAATGGTTCTCCCTCCAGAAAGATGATTTGGTTCTTTTTGTAACGTTTGGTCTTTGAGACTTCCGTAACCAGTTTCAGCCCGGAAGGAGACAACTTCCTGAAAATAGATACGTCATGCAGACTGTGGCTCTGTTTCATCACCATTTTGTTATGCCGGCACTAGATCGAACTGACTGAGAGAATCAAGAAAATTCAGGGTCCGCGAAGCGTATGGGGTGAGCGATACATGTTTCAAATCCCGAGGCGGAATTCCAGGTTACCCGTGGGACCTCGATCATGAAGATAAAGTGCTGCAGATTATTAAGCAATCAGAAATCCCAGCCGAAGAAGAACTGGGAAAAGAGCCCGTGTTCGAGCCGATGAAAATTATCCTCGATCCGCTTCCCCATATCCCATCTGAGCACTACAACGCCTCCAAGATTCATCCGCAGTCCGACGCCGAAGTCACCCAGAGTCGAAGTATAGACGTTGTCCCAGGCAGCACCGGCATCGAAGTAAGCGGCCCCGCGGATTGCCGTGAAGAGCATGCCTCCGAACGGGAAATCTATGTTAAGCTCGTTGATCACGGGGAATCTCAGCTCCTCGCTCGCTATCCACATTTTTTTGCCCCGTATGCTCCACAAGGGCCAACCCCGCAAGTCCCAGCTCCCGCCCATGAAGAATCTTCTGCTCTGAATTCCCTGGTTCATGAGTATCGCTTCGCGCGTGGCAAATGCGACAGTTTGGCTTATCCTGAAGTACCGCCTGTAATCCAACATCAATGTGAGGTAGTTAACCGTTCCGTACTTGATGTCCGATGTGTAAGCGATGCTGGCAAGCATTCTGTGACCGTCAAGGGGACCGGTCGGGCCCCAAAGTGAATTGTCTTCGATGTAAGCAACGGAGTTCGAGAAGAGGAGCGAAGTCTGTTCCCCTATACCGTAGTAAAGGTCCTTATATGTGCTCGACATGCTGGTAGTCGCCTCGATGCGCCTGAACCGGGAGAGTGGATAACTCAGTGTGAAGTAGCCGCCATACGACCGTTCGTAGAAGTATATGTCCGGATCCGATAAATCGTATTGCGGACCAGCAAAGCTGAAGACGCCGTACGCATAGTTCATCCGGTGCGTGAGGGAGATTTTCGATATTGCGAGGTTGAAGCTCTTGAGGATTTCATCCTGCGACTGCGCAGTATTGAAAAGGAGAAAATAGTATTGATCGTTCCCAAGCATGTCGCTGAGGGCCATCGCGGCGCCCCCGGCGGTTCCGAAGACAGGGTCTGTCGATATCTGACTCTCCGCTATGTCTATGCTGTATTTTGGGATGTAGGGAACGGACGCGATTTCACCTCTTGCCTCGTATCCCGGCGCTTCCCAGGTAGAATCGAAATCCGTAAGTGCGAAGGTAGATTTTCCTTTGGGGTCTTCTATCCTGCTTTTGAGACTGTCGATCATCCTTATTTGGAATGTGTAGTGTTCAAACGCGCTGAATATGAGACCCAGCGAATCGGTCCCGACAAAGTCGGGATTGAAAGCGGCGGTGACGAAACTTGTAATCCTGTACGCCGTCACCGAGTCGGGCAGGATGGAGAGATTCAAGGGCATTACGAAGATGTTTTGTCCGCCGTTCTCGTTCCCGACATAGGCAATCTCACTTCCGTCGGGCGACCACACAGGCTGGAAATCCGCTTCCGGTCCCTTCGTAAGGTACATTATCCTGCCCGTCTCAAGGTTCATCAGAAACAGGTTGAAGAAACCGTCGTTGCCGTAAATAGTCCTGTCGGAGGAAAAGACCATCCACTTCCCGTCAGGTGACCAGGCGGGATCCCGGTCGTCAAAGTATCCGTGCGTCAGATGCCGGAGTTGGCCGGTTCGCATGTCGTAGATGTAGATATTGTAGTACCCTTTCATGGATGCGCCGGAGAATGCAATTGCCTCTCCGTTTGAAGAGAAGCAAACCGACCCGATCCTTGAGATGTCTTCGAAGCGTTTGTTCTCAATTATCTTCTTCTTGTTTACGTCGAAGAGGTGGAGCACATCGGTCTCGCCGCTCTTCGAAACGAATGCCAGCACCCCGTTGCGCGAGATCGCCATCCTGTCTGAAGGGAGATGGAAAGCCTCGAACTCACTTGTCCGTTCGCCTCTCACGATTATTCTCGGCTTGGATTCCTCTCCGAGCTGCTGTTCATAAATGTCGGTATACCCGTCATGGTTGCCTATATAGTAGACATACTTTTTCCCTGCGGGAGTTTTGTAATATACCGGAGAATCGTTGAACCCTTCCGAGTAGACGTCGCGCGTGACACGGGAAGGCATGTCATGGGTGGAGAGAATCGGATAGTACTTCTTCTGCAGGCTGTAAATCCACCTCTTGTCGAACTCGGCGTAGTTCATCCCGAGCGTCATCTTCATATCCTGATCGAAGGAGGCCGACTTCCAGAAATTATCTATGAGAAGAAAGACCTTATCCTCGCCGTAATGCTCCGAAATGAATTTCAGTATGTTCTCCCCCTCTTTGTACATCAGGAATGTCCCGTTGATTCGGTCCATATCCGAGAGCGGAACGAGGTATCCGCTCAAGACAGCGTCGCGGATCACCATCTCCGCCTGATCATCCCACTTTGTAGAAAGGAACTCGGCAAGCCCCTCGGAAAACCAGAGCGGCGGAACGCGGTCAGTCGACATTCTGTGCTCGTGGAGCATCGTGGCGATCTTCGTGAACATGAAGACATGGGTCAGCTCATGTCTGATGACGTGTTTCAGCTGGTACATCGACCCGTCGTAAGGAATGACGACGCGCCCCTTCATAAATTCAAAGAAACCTCCGACACCCACGGGAATGAAACCAGGCATCGTGTTGGTTTGCTCGAAATACAGATGCGACGAGTAGAGTATGAGTGGGATGCGATGTACGATATTGAAATCGAACAGGTTTTCAAGATACCGATATCCGCTCTCTGCGATCCTTGCACCTTGATTTGCAAGCTCACTCATCTGAGGGTAATAGTAGATATCGAAATGCTCGGTCTTGAGAATTTTCCAGTGGAATTTCGTGTACTGCACCTTGTTTTGTCCGAAGTAATAGAATTGGGCCTGGGCGCCGGATACGATTAGTAGGAAAGGCAGTATGAGTAGGACGGACTTTATCACTGGTAATCTAAAGATGAGAAAACACTACAACTTCCGCAATACCACCTTGATAATCATTCAGCCGAAAACAGCCCGTTTTGGGGGACTTTTGGCGGAAAGTTGTCCCCTGACAGGAGTCAGAGTTGTTGGATCGCGGTTGTCTCAGATCTGGTAATCGAGACTCTCTTCGCTGATCGTCGTGTAATAAATTCGCTCGAATCGGTTTTTCAAATACTCGGCCAGGACTTTCTTGATTTCTTCGGGCGAATCCATCTTCAATAACTGCCTGGCAAACTTGCGCGCACTCTTGTAATTGGTCCCTCTGATTATCTTCTTCAAGACAGGGAGAACGGAGCTGACCGCGCTGAATTCATCCAGACCCATTCCAAGTAGCATGACGGTCGCCAGCGGGTTCCCCGCCATTTCTCCGCACATCGCAACTTTTATCCCCGCACTATGGCCCGAATCTATTATCAGCTTGATCGTCCTGATCACCGCAGGATGAAACTCATCGAATACGTTGGCGACAAGCTCATTTGTCCTGTCGACCGCCAGCAGGTACTGCGTCAAATCATTCGTACCGATGCTTAGAAAAGCAACATGTCTTGCAATCTCCTCGCTCATGAGCGCGGCAGAAGGGATCTCAATCATGACACCGACTTCGATATCTTTGTCGAACGGGATATTCTCTGCCGTGAGAGATTTCCTGGCCTCTTCCAGTATCTCGTTTGCCCGGACGACTTCTTCCACCGACGCGACCATCGGATACATTATCTTGCATTTCCCGTGGACGCTCGCCCTGAGAATGGCCTTGAGCTGATCCTTCAGCAGTTCGGGCCGGTCGAGCATCATGCGAATTCCTCTCCAGCCGAGGAAAGGATTCTGCTCCGAATGATCCTCGACGAATATCTTGTCACCTCCGATATCGAACGTCCTGAAGATGACGGCATTCGGCTTAGCCTCTTCCACGGCCTTTTTGAACGTTTGATACTGGGCTTCCTCGTCGGGAATTGAGTCGGCGTCTATTATCAGCGCCTCGGTCCTGAATAGTCCTATGCCGTCGGCGCCGTGAGGCTTGAGCAGCGGGAGCTCCTCGAGAAGCTCTATGTTTGCCTCGATGGATACTCTCCTGCCGTCGGTTGTGAGAGCGGGCTCGCTCGCTTCCGAGAGAAGCTCGCTGTCTAACTGCTCGCACCACCTCTTTCGGTCGCTGTATTTCTTGATCGATCCTTCGGATGGCTGAATGACTACTACGCCCCGGTAGCCGTCGATTATCATATCCATCCCGTCCTGGACGTGCTTCGTTGCCTCCTTCAAACCGACGACGGCCGGAATTCCGAGGGAACGGGAGAGTATGGACGCGTGAGAGCGTGCCCCGCCGTAATCGCTCACGTAACCTAGAACGGCGTTTCGGCTGAGGAGGACCGCATCGGCGGGAGTCAGCTCGCTCGTTACTATGATGGGGGTGCCTTCGAATTTCGACTTCAGCTTCGCTTCCGCAAGATTCCTGAGAATCCTGTTTTTCACATCCTCGATTTCCAGGGCGCGTTGACGGAAGATTTCGTTTCCGCTGTGCCTGAGCTGCTCGATCTGCCTGGAGAATTCGTCATCCACGACAAAATCCGCGTTCTTCTTCTCCCTGACAATCCTTCCCTTTATCGCCTCGAAAAAAATCGGGTCGGAGACCATCAGGAGCTGCGCCTCGAATATCTTCGCCTTGTCGACGCCGATCTTCTCGAACGCGGTATGATAGACCTTGTCGAGTTCATATGTCGAGCGGTCTATGGACCTCTGAAGCCTGTCCAATTCCGCGGAAGCGTCCTCGACCGATTTCTTCTCGACGACGATTCCGTCTTTCTTGATGAGGAGAACTTTTCCTATGGCTATGCCGGGCGAAGCCGCCACGCCATGAAGGACAATTTCTTCCACGGATTCAAGTTGTTCAGACACTTCAGAGCTCATCAAATCCTCTGTCAAAAAAATCCACAAGGGCGGCGAGGGCCGCCTGCTCGTCATCCCCTTCGACCATCAGCAGGATGCGTGCTCCCTGTTCCGCAGCAAGAGTCATCACACCGATAATGCTCTTCCCGTTGACGCGGTATCCATCCCTTTCGAGAAAGAGTTCCGATTTGTATTTTGCGGCCAGTTTGACCAGCGACGCCGCCGGACGCGTGTGAAGTCCGAGCCGATTCTTTACCACTACTTCCTGTTGAACCATTAAAACCTTCTCTGTACAAGTGAATTTGCCAACTCAACAAGAGCATCTTTACCGTCAGATTCCTTCAGCATATTCAAACTTGACAGAGCACGCGCCGTGTAATC
>JAJYOS010000346.1 GCA_021796055.1 Bacteroidota bacterium | reverse complement strand
GTATATTTCTATCGCCTGCAGTCGGGTAACGTTACCATCACCAAGAAGATGATGATGATAAAGTAATCGAGGCGAAAGAGTTATTTTTAGTCCCGTTACGAGGACTCGTGGCGGGACTTTTTTTTTGTGCCATCATAGTGATGTTCTGATATCACAAACCGCTTGTAGAAATTACTTGAGGCGTCCAGCGGTGAAGATCAGCTGGCACGTGATGATACTCGGAAGGCCACGGGCATCAATGGAACTGCGATTCGCGTAGTAACTGAAGTGTGTGGTTTTGGTAATAGCTCTGTTGCTAGGAAAACCGAGTAGCGGAAGATTGACAAGAAGTCTGAAGGAAGAGCTAGTTCAACCGAATAAGAGGTGTGCCGGACGAGAATGAAAATCCCAAGTGATACTTAGTATCCGACGCTCGCCATAATCGACCAGACGCCGTTTCTGGCGCTGCCGTACTGAGAAGGACTCTCGTAAATCGGCCCAGTGCCAAAAGTGTACCTAACTTCAATACCCAGCGAGACATTACCAAGATTCAGAGTTGGACCGCCGCCGATTGCGATGTTGAAATCAAACAGATGCGTGAAGCTCGAATTGTTGGAGTCGAATTCATTCCCCCCGAACGATTGCTTGTCTCTCGAAGCTACGTTAAAGGCGAAATCCGGTCCGGCGTACGCGTCAACGGTCAACGGAAAAACAGGAAGTGTGAAAATATTATACTTCAATAGAATCGGCACCTCGACATAATTCAATATCAAAGTGTCCGGTCCGGCTCCGATAGGCTCAGCCGCTAGCGGGGGAAAGCCGGAAGCGCCTTCCATTGAAAACAATAACTCGGGTTGAATGGAGAAGCCGCCAGCAAAGTTATATTGGACGAAGCCACCGACGACAACGCCGTGCGTTGATGACATCCCCTTCATGCCGCTGAAATGTGATATGTTGTACCCAGCAGTAGCGCCAATTCTGGAATTCTGCGCGTCGCTTCCCGAGACCGTCAAGAATGACATAGCACAGAACACTATCAATGGTAACCGTCGCATGTTGATCACTTCCAACTCATAGTGGCAAAAATAGGATTTTCAACTTCATAGAACAAGGCGTCGGCATTAACTTCAAGTAAATTGGGTCCCCTCACCACGACTTGTAAGCAGATTCCCCGGTGTCATTTCCGCCTCAGTTAAAATGGGCGGACGATAAATGTCTAGCCTTTCAATTGCATCATCTCGGGAGTCTTCGGCGGGGGTATCCTGTATCCAATAGCGCAATAGGGAATTTGAATTCACAGATCAGCGACGAAAATTCTTTGAAACGCACAGATGGAGAGATTAGATTATTGTCGCACGTGACGACAACGTTGAGGTGGTAATTGCAGTTTGTTATTCAGTGACCGGGTTAGGTTGTTCAGACCAATGTGGTTACCGTGATGTTGTTAACTTCCAGGTGATCGGCATCGACAGCTCGCGTGCGTGCCGTGGCCATCTCAGAATCGAACCATGCTATATCGAGCATGTTCTTTAACGCGACCGCCTTGAGCCATTTCACCTCTTTGCGGTCGATCTCATGATCGCAGAATCCTACTGCCAGCCCGTCCCGAATGAACATCGCGGCTAATTCACGTGAAGAAAATTCAGGCGGTGAGTCTTCGATGAATCGGTTCCGGAGAATCTCCTGCACGGCATTATCGCAGAATTCCTTCTCGAAACCGAGTTGTTTTCCAATCCGCGCCATAAGGTTATACTCGATATCAGTGACCTTATGATCTTTTCTGATAAGAAGCAGCAGCCCCTTGAAATACTTGCTCGCATCCAGCACGTTTATTTCCACGGTCAACCTCCTGAGTTTGTGTAGACATCTGACTACGAAACCCATGTAGTTTAGAGAGCGACGACTCGAAATGCAATGACGTTGAGACTCTCACATTCTAGAACCCCACAACGTTTGCTTTTGGCGAGCTCCTCCTTAAGAAAGCATTATGAAGCCCGTATTTTCATAATATCAGGAGGTGGTATGAAGAGAGTAACTCCCGCCCTTCCGTTTAGTGCCGAGCTCATTAGGGGCAACGCGTACGGACAGTTGCGGACGGTTCTGGACGGTAAATGGTGAATTTGCTAATCGCTCGTGGCGCTAAAAGCGGAGTATGTTCAAATACGCTGTGAGATGCTTCACTTAATTAAATCCGGCGAGTATTTAGCTTCTGTTACGCTTTAGGATTCATGCGAGAGGGCAAGTCCAGGAAATAGTGGACTTGAGCGTCCAAGAAAAACGTTGTTGCTGTTACCGGGAGCGACGACCCAAAAAGGACGGACGCGTAATTATGAGCACTAAAGAAAAATTTCAGGTCGAGCTGCTTAAGCTTGTTATATCCTATCATGATACTCACCTGCTGAAGACTGAAGAGATGGTTGAGGTCCTGAAAGAAATGGTGACTGACGCCGAGGTGGCAATGCAAACTCGAACCAGCCAGGGAGATGACTGGTTCGATGAATGGATGAATCGTCAGGCTTCTTAAGTCTCATCGACGAAAATTGTGCCGTGGGTGACCTCCTATCGGAGGCCCTCGCGCCTATTACCGCAGAGAATTCCTGACGATCAGTGGGTCAATGCCCAGTAAACCAGGTCTGTCCCGAACCGCAGTGCTTCTATGTGTTTTGATTCGGGGTCGCCATGTACTTCTGTAGGATCCCATCCGTCAGGTGGATCACCCTCGGAAGTGTAATAGACTGCGAGCCGCTTACCTAGAAAGAGTCCCCACCCTTCAGGGGGTTTACCGTCACCCCAGTCTTCAATTTTTGGTGGGCCATAAGTAAAATTGTAAATGCAATGGTACATCCCGTATGAGAAGGGGATCTCAACTAGTTTCTTGTGAGGGAATACTTTTTTCAGCTCTCTTGGGAAAGCTGGTCCCATACCGTAACTATCGTTCGCGTAAAGGAATCCACCGTCGTCGAGGTAAGTCCTCAGGCGCGCCGCGTCGTCTTTCGTGAATAGAACGTTACCGTGACCTGTTAGGAAGAGGAAAGGAAACGTGAACATTTTGTTGCTGGACATGTTAACTGGGTAGAAATTCGCGTCGACATCTATGTCCGTGTGATCGCTGATGTATTTGAGAAGTGTCGGCTCTTCAAGAGGGAATACGTACCAGTCTCCGCCCCCAGCATATTTCAATCTGCCGATGCGAAAAGCGCTCGACTTCTGCGCGAGGGCGTATTGGTTCAACGCTATTAGCAGAAGAGAGAGTGTTGTTAACAGTATATGCTTTTTCACTTTGGGAAAGTAAAAAGCATTACGAACACTGTCAAGACATGCCGTCGGCGGATGGCGGGCATATTGAACACGTTCCGCTCATAAATGTCGCTATTTGTTCTGCCGGGTTCAGTATCCGAGAAGTGATCCTGTTACGTCGTACGAAAAACACGGTCGCGAATGCCAGGCCAAACAGGTACAAACAAACGGCAGTAAAAAGCGCGTTGTCATCCATTCGCTAAATTGATTTCTTCTTCCCATTTCCTTGGAGAAGATATCGATAGAAGGAGCGATCCTCCCGGCATTCTTATCAACCATGACGCTCATCAACCGTTTCTGAGCCCGTAAAGTCTGGCCCGTGCGAAGTCATAGGTCACCTTCAGTCGTTCGCCGCATCTTATGAAACTCCCTCTGAGGTGATTGACGGCCATCAATCGATGGACCGACATGCCGTAGTGCGCCGCGATGCCGCTGAGTGTTTCTCCACTCCAGACCGTGTGGTAAAACCAAATTGGTTTCCTTGAGGCTAGCAACCTGGAGTAATTCTTAGCGAAGAGTCCGGCCGTTCCGACGGGGACATTTAGAGAGTAGCCACCATGTGAATCCGGCGGCGTGATAAGGTGAATAAGCATGGGATTAAGTATCGCAAGCGAGTCGAAGTCCACCCCCGTCAGGCGAGAAATGTCAGCCAGGTCTACTCCTCCAGGCACCCTTGCAGTGTCGGATATGATGGGGGCGGTTGTGACGTCGTCCTGGAAACCATATTTCTCTGGATCCATCATTATTGACGTGACCGCGATATATTCGGGGACGTAATTCTTCGTTTCCCACGGCAGATATCGCTTGATTTTCCAGAAGTCCCGCGAGCCGTCGCTACGGTGTATTGCCCAGTCGACTGTGATCTCTCCACAGTTGTACGCTGCTATCGCAAGGTACCAGTTGCCCAGGTTGTCGTAGAGGTTCTTCAATAATCTTGCAGCAGCTTCTGTCGACAAAACCGGATCCATTCTGTCATCGATCCACCAGCTTGACTTGAGCCCGTAAAGAAATGCCGTTGACCTTACGAACTGCCAAAGCCCCACCGCCCCCGCCCACGAGCGTGCCCTCGGATCAAGCCCACTCTCGGGAATTGAGAGATACGCTAACTCAGGCGGGACGTGCTCCCTTTCGAATATGGCTTTCATCATTGGTATATACTCGCCCGAGCGGTCTATCAAACTCTGCATTAGCCATCTCCCGCGTGTTTCCATGTACCGAATGTTCTCTCTAACGTATCGGTTCATGACAAGCGGCACGGTCCCGCAATCTTCCAGCTCAGTTGATCGAAGCATAGCTGACACTCTCGCGCGCAGGACAGCAACTGATGGACTGGCGAGCGTTTTTCTAAATGTAGGTGCGTCGTTGAAGTGAGCCAGGCGAAGATTGTCGAATTGATCTTCCGACTCTCTGTTGGATGCACTACCCACCGCTTCTTGAGAATGAGCGACCGGTCTCGGTTCTTTTGCGTTTCCCGATTTCTGAATCATCTCAATTGATGAGCATGAAGAAATCAATAATGAGGCCAATATTCCGAGCAAAACAAAAAGAGAATTTCTCAGGATCATGTTCCATCCTTCTGCCTGATGAGTAGCTGCATGAGGAAACTTGCTTCGCGCGACGTGGCTCTTCTCAAGTTCAGTCAATTTCCAAATGAATTGGTCCTACTGCGCATTCTTTGGAAAGGAAAGGCTCCTTATCCAATACTCCTCTTGCCTTTCATAATATGAAGAATTTCTCACACTCCCATAGATACATTATAAAAAAGGAAAATGAAATCAGAATGAAGATTTTGTCTTTGATTCTGATTGGGAAAAAAACGCCGTATACTAGCTGGTGAACGGGAGGGGCGTTAATTCAATCATCTGAGTTTCTGGTAATGTTTACGTGCTGGCAGGGCAAATCGAAAGCGCTAAGCCTAAAGGCAATTCGTCTTCTCAGATATCGACATGAGCCATTATAGACCATACGCTGTTGAACCAATCGTGATCCGCGGCCTTAAACGCGCTGGTAAGACCCAAGGAGTATTTCAGTTCGATGCCGACAGTGGTGGAGCCAAGCTCTACGTTCGGCCCACCTCCAATTTCGACGCCCAATCCGAACCTGCGAAACCCATCCGTGCTTTTGTCTGTAAAAGTCTGGGCTCCGGTAGAAGGATACCAGGTAAATCGTGAAATTGTTGTCGCGAGAAACTCCAATTCCGGTCCGGCGAAGAAATCAAAACCATGATGTAGCAATGATGATTTAAAAGTTCGCAGCCTCAGAAGAAGCGGAAGGCTCACGTAATTAAGTTTAAGGGAAGCAGTCGACTTATAATACAGCCCGGTGAATGTGAGCGTAGGTGGGAGATAGTTGGAGCAATATCCACCTTCCATCGAGAAGAAGATCTCCGGCTCAAAATAGAAATTGTCGGTAAGTGAATATTGAACAAAGCCGCCAAAGACTCCCCCGGCGTCTGGGTTGGCGTAAACGTGCCCCGTGATCGTCGACGCGTCAACGCCTACTATTACTCCTGCCTGCTGTGCCTCGGCTGGAAACGCGCAGAGAAGGGAAGAAGCGACGATCGCTGCCCACAAATGGCGCCTCATGTTTGCACTCCTTTGTTCCGTAAAGTCAAGCTCCAATTCAAATACGAGTCGCGCGGGTGAAGTTCAAGGGGCCAATTATTCTATTCATCGGCTGAACTGATCCGAACATGAGATACCGAAGCATGTTTCAATATCCGGTAGTCGGCTTCTTACACTTCTGAGAGAATAGTTATGAAAGATTATATTGTAGTTCTATCCAGCGATTGTCGGTTGCCAGCACCGCAAAGAAATGTGCTGCAAAGCGCTTCGAGGGCATGAAGTTGTAATTATTCAAGAGGTTGAGTAAGCTTGGAACAGAAAGAAATTCAGAATGTGAGCGCGATTGAATGGGATAATGATTCCTGGGTAAGGTTCCCATCTGAATTGGTTCGCGAGCGGCGTTTATTTCTACCGACTGCAGGCCAGGGGGAATGCTGTGACGAAGAAAATGCTTCTCCTCAAGTAAATGTTGGGATTAACCCCATCTCGCGAACTCAGATATGGAGTGCAGAATGAAAGGATTATCTGAATGAGACAAGAGGGCCCTGCTGAAGAGGGGGACAGCCGAAATGTTTTCCGTTTCGGAGGGGAGAATCTATTTCGGAACGACCTTTCTAAGAGAGAGCTTAAGAAATATTACGACAAATTCTTCGCCCAAACCGAGTTTGATAACCCCGATGAAGAGGTTGCGCAGCGTTTTCTAAGAACGCTTTTGAAAAAGGCGCGTGTTCCAACTGGAGCCGCGGTGCTCGACGTTGGATGCGCCACCGGATTCTATGCCGAACAATTTCGACGATTGGGTTACGGAGGCGTTGGGTTAGACATTAGTAGCGTCGCGATAACGAAGGGAGCCTCGAATTATAATCGCCTCCCGTTGTTGGTAGGCGACGCGGGCGCCCTCCCGATCAAGCGCGCCTCTCTCGATGTGCTCTTCATGTCTGGCTGCAGCCTGGCAAACACATCCGACATCGCGTCAATTCGGAAATTCATTGAAAGCTTGATGGATCATGTGAGAGACCATGGCGTCTTGATCTTTGTCGGAGGGAGCAATTTAACGGGGGAGTTTCCGACGCAATCTGAATGGATTCATCACCGATATTCGGAGTGCAGAATGAAAGGATT
>JAJYOS010000345.1 GCA_021796055.1 Bacteroidota bacterium | reverse complement strand
GAGTCACGTTGGGCAGTCAGAGTAGTGATCTGTGCCTGCCAATCGTCAACTTTCATTTTCTCCTGTGCGGAAGCCACAGAAGATATCGCGAAAAACAACGCGACAACTGCCAGTATGGATAGACGTTTCATCTATGGCTCCTTATCAGTTAGTCTTACTTGTGTCTTGCTTTGCTTGAATTCTCTGCTGCAGGACCTGCTCATTGCTCTGAAGTTTTTTGAGCTGGTCTTGCTTGTCAGCTACTTGCTTTTGCAATTCAGCTTTTTGCTGTTGCGTGGTCTGAATCTGCTGCTGGAGCGTCGCGATCTCGTTCTTCAGATCGGATAATTGCTGCATCTGACTCTTGTCAGCATATTTTGTACACCCAGCAAGCAAAATGGACGCTACAATGAGACTCAGGATTGCACCCGGGAATTTTCTCATTTTCTACCTCCTTTGCATATTTTCGTCGTTCTAAGTTTAATGGAATCAAGCGTTTTAGTCAAGCATCTGGTATTAAAATTATCTTAATATTTTTTCACGGATAATGCGAAATCAGGCCCGCTTTTAGTAAATTTCAATTCCAAAAGAGGAGTTCCGAATTGTCGATAGTGAAAAAAGTAGTGCTTGCCTATTCCGGCGGCCTCGATACTTCTATTATAATCCCGTATTTAAAAGATACGTACGGTTGCCAGGTTATTGCCTATGCCGCCAATATAGGCCAGGGTAAAGAAGAACTGCAGGGACTGGATAAAAAGGCAAAGAAGACAGGGGCCGACAAGTTCTACCTTCTCGACCTGCGAAAGGAATTCGTTGAGGATTACCTCTTCAAAATGATCAAGGCCCACGCAATATATGAGAGGAAATATCTTCTCGGGACTTCAATCGCAAGGCCGCTGATAGCCAAGTATCAGGCGAAGATAGCTCTGAAAGAGGGTGCCGACTCGCTGGCTCACGGATGCACCGGCAAAGGAAACGACCAGGTCAGGTTCGAGCTGACTTACAAGGTCTTCGCCCCGCAACTCAAAGTCATCGCGCCGTGGCGTGAGTGGGGTATCCGTTCGCGCGAGGATGCCATCAGGTATGCTGAAGAACACAAGGTCCCCATTAGAGCTACTCTGAAGAAAATCTACAGCAGAGACGGAAACCTCTGGCACCTGAGCCACGAGGGAGGAGAGCTGGAAAATCCCTGGCTGGAGCCGAAGACGGACATGTTCATTCGGACATTATCCCCCGAGAAGGCACCTAACAAAGCTACATATATAGAGATTGAATTCAGACGGGGCGTTCCGGTATCGATCAACGGCAGCAAGTACGACCCTGTCGGCCTGGTGCAAAAGCTGAACGATGTCGGAGCCGCCAACGCGATCGGCCGTGTAGACCTGGTCGAGAATAGGCTGGTCGGGATGAAATCGAGAGGCGTTTACGAAACTCCGGGAGGCACGATCCTGTACACTGCGCACAGCGAGCTCGAGCATATCATCCTCGATAAAGACACGCTGCACTATAAAGATCTGATTTCGCAGCGATACGCAGAGCTTGTCTACAACGGCCAATGGTATACGCCGTTGCGGGAAGCTCTTGACGCGTTCATGGAATCGACACAGCGGTATGTTACCGGAACCGTTCGTCTGAAGCTTTACAAAGGAAACGTTATTCCGGCAGGCGCAAGGAGCCCGTATTCCCTTTACCGCGAAGACCTGGCGACGTTCTCACAGGATAGAGTCTACGACCAGAAAAAAGCAGAGGGCTTCATCGACCTTTTCGGACTGTCGATGAAAGTCGCTTCTGAAGTGCACGGGAAGCCGAAAGAATGAACCTGGATTTTCGCGAGATCAGGCTGGCGGATGCGCAGGAGAGGGTGAAAGGCGGAGAAGATTTCTTCCTTTACTACTCGAGCTATCTCGGCGGTTACACACGCGACAGGCTCCTCATGTCTGTCCCGATCGACGATCATATTGTGCACCGCGGGGACGGGGTTTTCGACAACGCGCTTTGCGTCGACGGTAATTATTATCTGCTCGATCAGCATCTCGAAAGGTTCTTTTTTTCGGCCAACGCGATTGGTATTAAGCCCCCTTTTTCGAAAGAAGACCTGAAGCAGCTCCTGATCAGGCTCGGCGTTGAGTCCGGTAAGAAGAATTTCATCGCACGGTTCTTTGTCTCCCGCGGCCACGGGAGCATGAGCGTCTACCCTCACGAAGTCATCTCACCCAATCTCTACGTTGTGATCGGAAAATTTTCACCGACTCCCGAGCGGTATTTCAAGACCGGGATGATAGCGGCAACAAGCCCCACACAAATGCGACCGCCGATATCTCCGCAGGTCAAATCCGTGGATTACCTTTCAAACGCCTTGATGGAACTGGCGGCGAAGGCGACCGGTGCGGATTCGGCAATAGGTGTGGACGCAGCAGGCAATCTCACCGAGGGCTCCAATAAGAACGTGGTGGTGGTCGGCAAAGATAGGATATTACGGATACCTCCCCCCGAGAAAATTCTGCGCGGGACAACTCTTGCAAGGGCGATCGAAATGTCCGAATATCTGAAGAAAAGGAAAATCATTTCCGCGATAAGCGTCGAGAATATTCCCATCTCCGATGCGTACAACGCCGAGGAGATACTTTTCTTCAGCACTTCTTTTTTTGTTGCACCGGTCGTAAAATACGACGGGCGAACAATCGGCGACGGCAAACCTGGAAAGGTCTGGAAAGCATTCCACGACCTCTTCAAGAAGGATATCAAGTCTAATAAGAAAGTTTTAACTCCGGTCAGGTAAATCAGGAAATGCCAAAACTCTGGGGCGGAAGATTTACGAAAAGCGTCACTAAGCTGATGGGCGAGTTCAACGATTCTCTTCCCTTCGATAAGAGACTGTGGAAAGAAGAAGTCGAGGCTAGCAGAGCCTACGCCGCGGCACTCGCAAAGGCCGGTGTGCTTTCGAAATCCGACCGGGCAAAGATCGTGAAGGTTCTGACGGAAATCGGGAAAGAGCTTTCAGCCGGCGGCTTCATCTTCATGCCCGAAGACGAGGATATACATACGGCTATCGAAAGAAGGCTGGTAGAGAAAGCCGGCGATGCGGGCAAGCGAATCCACACAGGCAGAAGCCGGAACGAGCAGGTCGCGACCGACGAAAGAATATTCCTGAAATCCGCGAACATCGAAGCCGGCGAGTCGATTCGCAATCTCCAGACTTGTGTCCTCGCCCTGGCCCGGAAAACTGCCGCCGACATTCTCCCCTCCTACACACATCTCCAGCAGGCTCAGCTTATAAGGCTCGGCCATTACTTTTTGTCCCTCTTTTTCATGCTTGAGAACGACAGACAACGTTTTGCTGATCTCGAGCAACGGCTTGACGTGCTGCCGCTGGGCGCAGGAGCGGTAGCAGGCTCCACGGTCAAGCTCGACAGGGATCTCTTGAGGCGGGAGCTGAATTTCGCCGAACTCTCGCCGAACAGCATAGCGGCGGTGAGCGACCGGGATTTCATTAACGAATTTCTCTTTGCCGCGGCGCAGACGCTGGTCCATCTCAGCAGGTTTGCCGAGGACCTCATTATGTGGAGTTCGACCGAGTTTTCATTCGTGGAGCTCGATGACGCTTACTCGACCGGCAGCAGCATGATGCCGCAGAAGAAGAACCCGGACTCGCTCGAGCTGATCAGGGGAAAAGTTGCCCGTTCTATCTCGAACCTGAACACTCTCCTCACGCTTCAGAAGGGGCTTCCGCTCACTTATTCGAAGGATTTGCAGGAAGACAAAGAACCCCTTTTCGATTCTTTCGACACGCTGACTTCGACGCTGAGAGTCTTCACCGGGGTAATTTCTACACTGAAAATTCGACGACAAAATCTCCTGCGTAACACCGACGATTCGATATACGCTACCGACATCGCGGACTATCTGGTCGAAAAGGGAGTCCCGTTCCGGAAAGCCCACGAGATTGTCGGTAAACTTGTTCTGTCGGGCACCGCGAAGGACAAACTGCTCAGGGATTTCGCTCCCGATGAACTGAGAGACATCTCCGATTTATTCGACGAAGATTACCGTAAAATCTTTGACCCCGCAAGATCCGTGGAGAGACACGACGTCTACGGCGGTACGAGCCTCAAAAGAGTAAACGAGCAAATGGAGCTTGCCGGTAAAATGCTGGCAAAGAAGAAGCTTCGCCGGAGATGAACACTGATTTTCTAAGAGACCTCAATCCGGCCCAGTTATCGGCAGTCAAGTCCGTCGAGGGACCTCAGCTGGTTCTCGCCGGTGCCGGAAGCGGGAAAACCAAAGTCCTCACCTACAGGGTAGCATACCTCGTCTCGATCGGGGTGCCGTTCCATCATATCCTCTGTCTTACATTCACAAACAAAGCCGCAAATGAGATGAAGTCGCGCTCCGAGAAAATGCTGGGGATGAACGAGAGCGGCAGAGAGAGGAAATTGTACGGGTGGATGGGGACGTTCCATTCCCTGTTCGGCAGAATCCTCAGGATGGAAGCAGACAAACTCGGCTACACTTCAAACTTCACGATCTGCGACGAAGAAGATTCGCTGAAGATGATCAGGCAAATCCTGAAGGAGAGGAACTTATCCGAAGAGGTTTTTGCCCCTGCAGGCATCAGGTGGCAGATCAGCAAATTGAAAAACGGCCTCATACTGCCGTCGAAGTTCGAACAGTCGGCAAAGAGCAGGCTCGAGCAAGTTACGGCGGAAGTGTATGCGACTTACGACGACAGGCTGAAGAGAAACAACTCGATGGATTTCGACGACCTGCTGATAAAACCGATCATACTGTTCAACACGGATCGTGCATCGCTCGAGAAATACCAGACCAAGTTCAGATTCATTCTGGTTGATGAATACCAGGACACCAATCGGGCCCAGTACATGCTGCTTAAGCTCCTTGCCGAGAGGCACAGGAACATTTGCGTTGTCGGCGACGACGCACAAAGCATCTACTCATGGCGCGGTGCCGACCTGCAAAACATACTGGATTTTCAGACCGATTATCCGGATGCCAAGGTCTTCAGGCTCGAGCAGAATTACCGTTCGACCGGGAAAATTCTGAAGGCCGCAAACTCCGTCATTGTTCACAATCAGCGGAAGCTCGACAAGGAACTGTGGACTGAGAACCGGGAGGGCGAACAGCTTTCAGTGCTGGAATGCGAAAGCGACAGAGACGAAGGCTACAAGATCGTACAGAAGATCAGAAACGAAAGCATCAAAGACAAACTCCAGCTCAAGGATTTCGTCGTCCTTTTCAGGACTAACTACCAGTCTCGCGCACTTGAGGAGGCTTTTAACCGGGGCGGGATACCATATATAATCGTCGGAGGTGTGGCTTTTTACAAGAGAAAAGAGATCAAGGATCTCCTCGCCTACCTCAAGCTCATCTTGAATCCTCAGGACGATGCGTCGTTCCTGCGTGTGGTCAACTTCCCCGCCCGCGGCATCGGAGACGTTACAATTGATTACGTTAGAAGCTTCGCTTCCAAGCAGCAGCTCTCACTGCTCGAAGTTGCAGCGCGCGTGGAGGAGATCGTCGAAATACAGCCAAGGCAGAAGAATCAGCTGAGACAGTTCGCAGGGCTGATCGAGAAATACCGAAAGCTGAAGGACGGGCTTTCGATGAGCGAGCTTACGCGTTCGCTGACTGACGAACTCCAGATCGTCAGAACACTAAAGGACGAAAACACCGTCGAGTCCCAGAACAGAATGGAAAACATACAGGAATTCCTGGCGGGCATCGCAGAGTTTCAGGCGGATAACCCCGAGGGGACACTTCAGGACTATCTTTCGGAAGTCTCACTCGTCGCGGACGTCGACCGCTGGGATACCGACCGGAATTCCGTGACGCTGATGACCATACATGCGGCCAAAGGACTCGAGTTCCCGGTCGTTTTTGTGAGCGGGCTGGAAGAAGGCTTGTTCCCGATCGGATCGAAGGAGCAGGATGAACTTGAAGAAGAGCGAAGGCTTTTCTATGTCGCGATCACCCGCGCGAAGAAAAAAGTCTATCTGTCCTTCTCCAAGGAGCGCTTCCGCTACGGGAAACTTTCGTACCAGGTGCCGTCCAGATTCCTCGCGGAAATAGAGTCGGATCTCCTGGATCACGAACACGGCGCAAGGATTTCGTCCCAGCGTTCACTCTGGGAAACGCCTTCATCTTTCGATTCCCTTCGTCCATCGCTTGACAGTCTGCAGGGTGTTGACAAGATGGACACCGGCCAGCATCCTGCGGAAAAAGAACGCGGCGCAGCTCAGCACATAAAGATCGGGACCGTCGTGGAGCACCAGTTCTTCGGCAAGGGGAAAGTCGTTGAAATGTCCGGAAAGGGAGACAACGAGCGCGTGGTCGTGCTTTTCAACGCTAACCAGAAAAAACAGCTCATGGTGCGCTACGCCAATCTCCGCATCGTGAGATAGGCGAGTCACATCCGGGTCCACGGATGAAAATAGAAATTGTCCCTGTCATGACCGAAGACAAGGCATCTCTCGTTCTTGCAAAAGAACTGATCATCGAATACGCGAATTCTCTCGACTTCGACCTGGATTTTCAGAATTTCGACCACGAAGTCGCAAATCTCCCTGGAGAGTATTCAGAACCAGAGGGTCGGCTCTACACGGCTTTACTTGACAACAAGCCCGCCGGTTGTGTAGCTCTCAGGAAAATCGACCGTGACATTTGCGAGATGAAGCGGCTGTACGTTCGACCGGAGTTCAGGGGAAAAGGAATTGGAAAGGCTCTCGCCGAGAAAGTGATAGCTGATGCGCGGGTGATCGATTACCGCAGGATGCGACTCGATACGGTACTATCCATGACCGAAGCCATCGCCCTTTACAAATCGCTGGGATTTGTTGAGATCGAGAAATACAGGCTTAACCCTCTTCCGCACGCGGTCTTTCTGGAACTGGATCTGACAAGCGGCTGAGAGTACGAGATTTTGTGCCTCGTTCAGGAAAAGGATGTAAGCGCTTACCGGATTTCCCGCAGAAGTTC
>JAJYOS010000344.1 GCA_021796055.1 Bacteroidota bacterium | reverse complement strand
GGGGAATTCGGTAGCAGATCCGGTAACGTCCGTCGTGCGGAAGTAGAACTGCGGGCGGTAACCCTTGAAGAACGGAGTGTGACGTCCGCCTTCTTCTTTGCTCAGGACGTAAACCTGGGCGATGAATTTCGTGTGCGGTGTGATTGAGCCGGGTTTCGCGAGGACCATTCCGCGCTCAAGCTCTTCCTTTTCAACGCCGCGGAGCAGCGCGCCGATATTGTCACCCGCCATTCCCTCATCGAGTTCTTTTCTGAACATCTCGAGTCCAGTGACCACGGCTTTCTTGTGGGCGCCAAGGCCTATGATCTCAATTTCCTCGCCGACCTTCACCTTTCCGCGCTCGACGCGGCCGGTACCGACCGTACCGCGGCCGGTGATCGTGAAAACGTCTTCGATCGGCATGATGAACGGCTTGTCCACATCGCGCTGCGGGAGCGGGATGTAGCTGTCGACCGCATCCATCAACTCATATATACACTTGAAGCGGGGGTCGTCCGGCTTGGCGTTAGGGTCATTTCCCGCTTCCATCGCCTTGAGGGCACTGCCGCGGATTACAGGTATCTCGTCGCCGGGGAAATTATGCTTCTTCAACAGATCGCGGACTTCGACCTCTACGAGCTCGAGGAGCTCGGGATCGTCGACCATATCGACTTTATTCATGAATACGACGATCTTCGGCACGCCGACCTGGTATGCGAGAAGAATGTGCTCCCGGGTCTGGGGCATCGGGCCGTCGTTAGCAGCGACCACCAGGATAGCGCCGTCCATCTGGGCAGCGCCGGTGATCATATTCTTAATGTAATCTGCGTGTCCGGGGCAGTCGACATGAGCGTAGTGCCTGGTCGCGGTTTGATATTCCACGTGGGCCGTCGCGATCGTTATACCGCGGGCTTTCTCTTCCGGCGCGTTGTCGATACTATCGAAACTCCTGGCGGATGCCAAACCTTTTTTGGCTAAAGCGAGTGTGATTGCCGATGTCAACGTCGTCTTGCCGTGATCGATGTGCCCGATCGTACCCACATTGATATGCGGCTTACTGCGGTCAAATTTCTCCTTTGCCATCTAAATTCTCCTTATAATTTTTTCAAACTAATTATCCCAACAAGTCGGAATCCCGCACGGGCTGAAACCGACAAAAAAGACGGACGAAATCATGCGGCGACTGACTCCTTACCGCGCACTTTTTCGATGATCTGGTCCGCGATGTTGCGCGGCACCTCATCATAGTGAGAGAACTGCATTGTGAAAATCGCGCGTCCTTGCGTCATCGAACGAAGCGACGTCGCGTATCCGAACATCTCAGACAATGGGATCATAGCCCTTACAACCTGGGCGTCTCTTCTCGATCCAATTCCTTCGATTCGTCCGCGGCGGGAGTTCAAATCTCCCATCACGTCTCCGAGGTATTCCTCCGGAGTCACGACTTCCACATCCATCATCGGTTCAAGCAAAACAGGGTCTGCTTTTTTTGCACCCTCCTTGAAACCGATGCTGCCCGCGATCTTGAAAGCCATCTCGCTCGAATCGACATCGTGGTACGACCCGTCGAAAAGTTTCACCTTGATATCGACGACGGGATATCCTGCGAGGACGCCGCTCTGAAGAGCCTCCTGGATACCTTCCGATACCGCAGGGATGTACTCTTTCGGGATGACGCCGCCTACTATCGCGTTCGTGAACTCGTATCCCTTGCCTTTTTCGTTGGGTTCAATCTCCAGATAGACATGACCGTACTGGCCGCGGCCGCCTGATTGTCTGATAAACTTTCCTTCCTGCGTGACTTTCTTCCTGATCGTTTCTTTGTAAGCCACCTGGGGGCGTCCGACGTTAGCTTCGACTTTGAATTCGCGCTTCAATCTATCCACTATGATCTCGAGGTGAAGTTCGCCCATTCCGCTTATAATCGTCTGGCCGGTTTCTTCGTTGGTAGACATGCGGAACGTCGGATCTTCCTCGGTCAATTTCATGAGAGACTCGCCGAGTTTCTCCTGATCGGCCTTCGTTTTCGGTTCGATCGCTATATGAATAACCGGTTCCGGGAACTCCATCTTCTCAAGTACGATCGGGGCAGATTCGTCACAGAGTGTGTCGCCCGTCTTTGTCGACTTCAGACCGACAGCCGCTACAATGTCGCCGGTGAATGCCGTCTCGATGTCTTCGCGGTGATTGGCGTGCATCCTGAGGATGCGGCCGATCCGCTCCTTCCTGCCTGTGATCGAATTGAATACGTACGACCCGCCGGAGAGCATACCGCTGTAGACTCTGAAAAACGTCAGCTTCCCGACATAAGGGTCCGTCATAATCTTGAATGCCAACGCGGAAAATTTCTCGTCGTCGGCAGGCCTGCGCTCGATCTGGTTTCCGTCAGAGTCGTGTCCGCGGGTGTTGCCGACATCAAGAGGCGACGGCAGAAAATCAACGACACAATCCATAAGACGTTGGACACCCTTGTTTTTAAAGGCCGTGCCGCAAGCGACCGGGACAATCTTAAGTTCGAGCGTCGCTTTTCGGATCGTGGCAATAATTTCTTCCTCTGAAATTTCCTTTCCATCCAGATACTTTACCAATAAGGTATCATCGATATCCGAGACAGCCTCAAGGAGTTTCGTCCTATACTCCTGCGCGATCTTCTGGAGGTCATGAGGGATATCGTACTCTTCCCATGTCGTGCCGAGGTTAGACTCGCTGTACATGACGGCCTTCATCTTTATGAGGTCGATGATACCGGCAAAAATGTCGCCCTGGCCGATCGGAAGCTGGATAGGAACGGCGTTCGTCTTCAGCCTGTCGTGCATCATCTGGATGACGTTGAAGAAGTCCGCGCCTACTCTGTCCATCTTGTTGACAAACGCTATTCTCGGAACGCCGTATTTGTCCGCCTGACGCCAGACCGTCTCCGATTGAGGTTCGACGCCGCCGACGGCACAGAAGAGTGCTATCGCCCCGTCGAGCACGCGGAGTGAGCGTTCTACTTCGATCGTGAAATCTACATGTCCCGGGGTATCTATAATATTAATTCTGTGATCTCTCCAGAAGCAGGTAGTAGCGGCAGACGTGATAGTGATGCCTCTTTCCTTCTCCTGTTCCATGAAATCCATCGTTGCTGCACCGTCATGTACTTCGCCCATGCGGTGTGTCTTTCCTGTATAGAATAGGATCCTTTCGGTCGTAGTCGTCTTACCCGCATCAATGTGCGCCATGATCCCGATGTTGCGGGTGCGTTCTAACGGGTACTCTCTAATCATTTTCTATCTGTAACCTTCCAGTCTTCATTACCATCTGTAGTGGGCGAATGCCTTATTGGCTTCGGCCATCTTGTGAGTGTCTTCACGTTTCTTTATAGCGTTTCCTTCACCGTTCGAGGCTGCGATAATCTCGGCAGCCAGCTTCAATGACATCGACTTATCTTTGCGCTCCCTGGCATATTTTATCAGCCATCGCATTCCGAGAGCAAGACTTCTCTCGGGACGGACTTCGCTCGGTACCTGATACGTCGCACCGCCGACCCTGCGGGCGCGGACCTCGATGATCGGCTGAACGTTGTTGAGCGCTTTCCTGAAAACATCGAGGGGATTCTGTTTCGTCCGCTGTTCCACGATGTCAAATGCATCATACAGAACTCGCCGGGCAAGGTGCTTCTTCCCGGAATTCATGACATTGTTCACGAATTTCGCCAGGAACACATCGTTATATTTTGGGTCAGGGAAAACCTGACGCCTGTCGGAGCGCTTTTTCCTCATGTCAAACTCTTTTTGTTAATATTATGCTGAAGCTTTGGGCTTCTTGGCACCGTATTTTGATCTGCCTTGCTTTCTGTCAGTCACGCCGGCAGTATCAAGAGTGCCTCTAATGATGTGATAACGCACGCCAGGAAGATCTTTGACACGGCCACCTCTAATCAAAACGATAGAGTGTTCCTGAAGGTTGTGTCCCTCGCCAGGGATGTAAGCCGTTACCTCTATCCCATGGACCAGCCTAACGCGCGCAACTTTACGGAGAGCCGAATTCGGCTTCTTAGGTGTGGTGGTATAGACGCGGGTGCATACGCCCCGCTTTTGCGGGTTTCCCTGAAGCGCGGGGGACTTTCCTTTGAGAAGAATCTTTTTTCTCCCCTGCCTTATCAGTTGATTAATTGTCGGCAATGTGTTCCTCCAAAATACGTACCTTCATCATAGAGATAAAAATATAAACCTCGGCATCCAAATAATCAAGAAAATCACACATGAAAAGGGGGAGAAATTTCTTTCTCCCCTCTTTAAAGTTGCCCGGCTGTCAGGAAGCGACCTTCTGCCGCGAAACCGCTTCCTCCGCCTCTACTCGCTTGTCGAGCATCTCTTCCTCCGTCAGGATCAGATCATGGAACTTCTTCAAACCCGTTCCTGCGGGGATCAGCTGCCCGATTATGACGTTTTCCTTCAGTCCGATGAGGTCATCAAGCTTGCCCTCGATTGAGGCGTCAGTAAGTACCTTCGTGGTCTCCTGGAACGACGCCGCTGAAATAAAGCTGTCCGTCGACAACGCCGCGGACGTAATTCCCAGCAGCACGTCTTCAGAGGTCGCAGGCACCGCGTCACGGAACTCGATGACCTTCTTTTTAGACCTTCGCAGATCACGATTCTTCGCCATGACTACAGCTCGCTCGACGATCTGTCCGACCCTGTACTTGGAGTCGCCCTTTGCTGTCACGACAACCTTTTTCCCGATCGCGGCATTCTCCTCACGGATCCTGTGCACATCGGCAATGTCGCCTTCCAGGAACGGTGTGTCACCGGAATCCACAACACGGACCCGCTGGAACATCTGACGAACGATCACTTCTATATGCTTGTCGTTGATCGTCACGTTCTGCTGGCGATAGACTTCCTGGATTTCATCCAGGAGATACTTCTGCACGTCGGCAGGACCTTTAATCCTCAGAATATCATGGGGATCAATCGGACCGTCCGTAAGACGTTCGCCGGCTATCACAAAATCATTCTCCTGTACGAGAATGTGCTGGCGCAGTGAGACTTTATAAGTTTTCCGATCTTTGCCGTCGGAACTGGTCACTATGACCTCTTTCGTTCCTCTGGACTGCCCTCCGAAGCTGACGTAACCGTCAATTTCGCTGACTGTCGCGGGGTCCTGCGGCGCACGAGCCTCGAACAACTCCTGCACTCTCGGCAGACCCGTGGTCACGTCGCGAACGCGCGAGAGCTCCTTCGGCTTCTTGGCAAGGGTTTCGCCCGACTGGACCTCTTCGCCATCCTCGACGACGATGTGCGCACCGACGGGGAGGTTATATGTCCTCTTCGATTTCGCACCGTGTCCGATTTCCACCGAAGGGGTTACGTTCTTATCGAGACTTTCAATGACGACCTTCTCCACCTGGCCGGTCTGTTCGTCGGTTTGCTCACGGTAGGTCACGTCCTTCTTCAAGTCGACCCATCGGACCTTACCTCCAAACTCCGTAAGGATGAGTGTATTGTACGGATCCCACTGGTAAACGAGGTCGCCCTTTTTGACGGAGGAGCCTTCGTCCAGGAGAAGGTGAGCACCCTGCGGCACATCCATCTTCTTTATGGCCCGGTTGTCCTTATCGAGGATCTGAATAACACCGTGCCTGCCGAGAAGCACCTTCTCCGGTTTACCTGTTGTCCTGTTTATATAATCGACAAGCGGATGCATGTTTTCAAACTTCAGCTTTCCTTCGGCGGGCGCGACGACGTTTGATTCCTGCGACTCGACGCTTGCGGTACCACCGGTGTGGAAAGTACGAAGGGTCAGCTGCGTGCCGGGTTCGCCGATACTCTGTGCAGCGATGATCCCGACGGCATCACCGATCTCGACCATCTTGCCTGTCGCGAGGTTCCGTCCGTAGCACTTAGCGCAAACCCCGCGCGGCGCTTCGCATGTCAACACGGACCGTATATCCACGCTGTCGATCGCCGTGTTCGCGATTCTTTCGGCGAGATCTTCGGTGATCTCTCCGCCACCTTTCACGATCTCTTCGTTTGTCAGCGGGTCGACGACATCATAGAGGGCAACGCGGCCGAGGATGCGTTCGACCAGCGTCTCCTGCACACGCTCGCCGTCCTTGATGGCGCTCACGGATATTCCACGAATCGTCCCGCAGTCGTCGCTGGCTATAACGACATCCTGCGACACGTCGACGAGTCGCCTGGTAAGGTAGCCGGCATCGGCGGTCTTCAACGCCGTGTCTGCCAGTCCCTTTCTGGCGCCGTGGGTGGATATAAAGTATTCCAAAATCGACAACCCCTCGCGGAAGTTTGCGATTATAGGGTTCTCAATCAGATCGCCGACCTGTCCTGTAAGAGACTTCTGAGGCTTGGCCATCAGACCGCGCATGGCCGCCAGCTGTTTCACCTGATCCTTCGAGCCGCGCGCACCGGAGTCCAACATCATCCAGATGGAGTTGAAACCATCCTTCGAAGCCGACAACGTCTTGTATGCCGCATCGCTCACAAGGTTGGTTGCTCTCTGCCAGACGTCGATAATCTTGTTGTACCTTTCACCGGCAGTGATGAACCCGCCTTCATAGCTCGCTTCGATTTCCTTGACTTCGCGTTCGGATATGTCGATAAATTTTCTCTTGATATCAGGAATAATAACATCGTTCACGTTAATCGAAAGGCCTGCCGCAGTCGCGTTTTCGAACCCGAGGTCCTTCAGGTCGTCCAGGAATTGCGCGGTCTTCGACGGACCCGCTTTCTTGTACGATTCGGCTATGATGGAGATGAGCTTGCTCTTCGTAAGCACCTCATTGATATAGCCGAGCTCTTCGGGTACGATCTCGTTGAACAGAATGCGCCCCGGCGTGGTCTCAATGTACTCCCCGTTGGTTCTGAATTTCACCGACTCGGCATCCAGGCGTTCCAGCCTGTGCTGGTAGATGCCAAGGCGATCAAACTGCACCCGCTCGTGTGCACTGCGTTCAACGCGGACTTTGACGGTGACCAAATGGCCGTACACGT
>JAJYOS010000343.1 GCA_021796055.1 Bacteroidota bacterium | reverse complement strand
CCAAATGAATACCTCGATCCCTGGTATCCCTGAGCAAAGAGTCTTTTGGTTTCAGCGGCATCCTTCTCATGGATTCCGAGCTCCGTTCGCACGATCTTGTGCCAATATTCTGCCAAAGCCTCTGCCGTTTCCACACTGAGCCCATGTAAGTAAAGGTAATCCTGGTAATCCCCGGCTTCAAATAATTCTTTTGTATACTGGGTCGCCCTTTGTCCGACCGTCACTGCCTGGACCGCAATAACATCGAACTCGCCGGAGTCTGTTGACCTGAAAAAATCGGAGATGCAAAGAAACCTCTCGTCAGTTTGCCGGGGAAATTGGAACCGTACCCACTCAGTCAGATCGGACGCCGGCAGTGGGAGCCCGGAGGCAGACGGTGCAGGCTCCGCTTCCTCTCTCCCATCTCCTGTCGCCTGTTTCCGTCGAATTGATTTCCATTTCCCATAAAGTTCCTCTTCATCCTTCGGCCGGTATAAGATCAAATCATTTCCGTCGGCCTGACATGGGAAATACCCATAGACAACCTTAGGCGCAAATATCTTCTCACGTTTGACTCTCAACTTTAATCTTCCGAGTAGAGGAAGTATTTCGGTTTCCAAAAGGTTGTTGTATTCGTCTTCCTTCCTCCCTTTCTTGGAGAATTGCCATTGTCCCCGGATCAATGCGACTTCGTTCAAATACTCCCAAATTTTTTCCAGCTTGAGATCCTCCATCACTACGCTTCCCCAAAAAGGGGGATTCGGAACCGGAACATCTCGCCTGACCTTCGACCTTGAAATCACAGCCGTCAGATTTTGTTTGTTTGCTTCCGACTTTCGATTTCTTGTTTCTACCTCATTTAATTCGAGAGACTTGTTCAAAGATGAAGAAGAAGTCACAACCCTCTTCAAGTCCTGGACGTCTGCCTTTCCTGATTTGATATCCTCCATGAACCGGAGTCCGTCGAAAGCATCGTTGGCATAAGACAAATACCCGGTGTATGCCCTTCTGAGGTCCTGTTCTACATACTTTCTAGTCAGTGCCGCACCACCGAGCACGACCGGCGTCTTTATCCCCCGCTGTTCCATTAATTCAAGATTTTCTTTCATGATGACGGTGGATTTCACAAGGAGGCCGCTCATGCCAATCGCATCGGCCTTGTTCATCCCCGATGCCTCGATTATTTGCTCGACCGGAACTTTGATACCAAGGTTAATGACCTTGTAGCCATTGTTTGTAAGAATGATGTCGACGAGGTTCTTGCCGATATCATGCACGTCCCCTTTAACTGTCGCCAGGACCATCACGCCTTTCTGCATTCCTTCGACACGTTCCATGAGGGGCTCAAGGTATTTCACGGCAGTCTTCATAGTCTCTGCAGACTGAAGCACAAACGGGAGCTGCATTTGTCCGCTGCCGAACAGCTCTCCGACGACCCTCATCCCGTCCAGGAGTATCTCGTTTATTATCTGGAGTGGAGAATACGTGTTGAGAGCCTTCTTCAGATCGTTGTCGATGCCGATTCTGTCACCGTCGACTATCCTTCTTTTCAGCTTGTCTTCAAGAGATAGCTGACTGACCGCTGACTCCTGAGCGGTCACGGCTTTTTTGTCGGCGTAAAAATTCATCAACTCGACTAAAGGGTCATATATACATTTGATGTCAGGCATCAGACGGTCTCGAATTTCCTTTCATCGAAAATCAGTTCTCTGGATATTTCTCTCCCCCGCTCATCAATCTTGTAGAGCGGCATAATCTTTTGCGCGTTCACAATAGCAAGATCGAGACCGGCTTCAACTGCGTAGTGCAGGAAAACTGAGTTCAAGACGTGCCTAGCAGACTGGTTGAGTCCAAATGATGCATTTGAGACGCCCAGCAGAGTGTGAGAACGAGGAAAGGCCGCCTTGATCATCCTTATCGCCTCGATTGTCTCCAATCCCGCCTTTCTGAATTCCTCATCGCCGGAACCCAGAGTGAATGTCAGGGTATCATATATGAGGTCTTCTTCCCGCATCCCATACGTTCCAATAGCGATATCGTGAATCCGTTTCGCGACATCGAATTTCTTGTCGCGTGTTTTTGCCATCCCGGTTTCGTCTATAGTAAGTGCGATAACCGCCGCTCCGTATTTCTTACATAGAGGGAGGACCTTCTTCATCCGCTCTTCGCCGTCTTCCATATTAATAGAGTTGACTATCGCCCTGCCGGCATATCTCTTCAACGCTTCTTCGATTACCCTGTGCTCCGTGGAGTCGATCATAAGAGGGAGCGCAACCTGCGTGTTGAAGCGCTTCATTACTTCAATCATGTCGCGCACTTCGTCCCTGCCGACATACGCCACGCATAGATCCAGTATGTGTGCTCCTTCCTTCATCTGTTCTTTGCCGAGTTGAACCATCCCATCGTAATCTTCCGCAAGGAGGAGCTCTTTAAATTTCTTCGAGCCATTTGCATTGCAGCGCTCACCAACAATCACGGGAGGGGGATCGAGATGCAGAGCTACATTCGAATATATGGAAGAGACCGACGGAGTATAATCGTAGCTCCTTCCGCCAGCCGCGATCGATCCGGGATCAACTGCCGACGCAATTCTAACAAGGCGCGAGATATGCTCTGGGGTCGTTCCGCAACAACCCCCGATTACGCTTACTCCAAATTCTGTGACGTACCGGTGCATCCAGAACTCAAGCTCATCGGGGGTGAGATGGTAACAAGCTTTTCCGCCGACGTTTTCCGGAAGTCCCGCGTTCGGCATCACGAATACCGGTTTCGGCGAGTTCTCGCACAGATACCTTATATTCTCTTCCATTTCCTTCGGACCGGTAGCGCAGTTCATGCCGAAGACCGTCACAATGTCGTAAGGCTCGATTGTAGTCAATGCCGCCGACATTTCCGTTCCCATCAGCATAGTGCCCATCGTTTCGATCGTTATCGAGACGATGACTGCGACTTCCCGTCTTCCTTCAGCAAAACATTCCTGTATAGCAGCCAAAGCTGCCTTCGTCTGAAGAAGATCCTGACAAGTTTCGACTATCAGAAGATCGACGCCGCCGTCGATCAGACCGAATGCCTGCTCTTTGTAGGCTTCTTTCATAGGATCAAACTCTATGTGGCCAAGTGAAGGAAGCTTCGTCGTCGGACCCATAGATCCTGCCACGTAACGCAGATGGTCCGCAGTCGTGTATCCAGATGCAGTTCTACAAGCGATCTCCGCAGCCGCTCTATTTATCTCATAAGCACGATCACCAAGACCGTACTCCGAAAGGACAATTGAGGTAGCACCGAAGGAATTCGTTTCTACGACGTCTACACCAGCTTCGAGAAAACTTCGGTGCACCTTCTCGGGCGCGGAAGGACACGAAATATTCAAGTACTCGTTGCATCCAACGAGGTCTTCGCCGCCGAAGTCTTCCGGGTTCGACGCCTGATTTTGTAGGCTCGTCCCGGTTGCGCCATCGAATACAAGTATTTTGTATCTCAGTATGCTAAGTAGCTCTTTACCTGTCATTTGGAATTGTTTTTGAACAATTTAGTTGCGAAGGTGGGGAAATTCAAACGACGAAGACGGCCTTTCAATCTTCCGAAGATAGGATGTCCATTTTATCAAATTCACTGTTGAGAGTATCGATAATAGCATCTGTCAAATCGACGTTCCTGGGATTCATGTGGCGGGCTTTGAGCCAGGTAATCTTCTCAGGTTGACGCGCGCGGTTAAGAAACATTCCGGCAAACCTCGGAGGGATTTGCCGGTCTTCCGTTCCATTGATCATAACCAAGGGCATAGGGCTGATCAGTGATGCATACAGCATCGGCTCGATCTGCATAAGCAAAAGCGCAGACAGGAAAGCGACAAACCCACTCGTTACGGGATCCTGGTATCTCTGCAGATTATCGCGTATTAGACAGTAAAGGTCACCTCCTCCGAAAACCATTGCGGCAACAGCGGGTCTGTGGTCTCTGGCAACAATGCACGGGACAAACGGAACGCCGAAGCTATAATCAAGCAAAATTATCTTCGAAGTGTCGACCTCGGCGCGGCGAGAGAGAGAATCGATAGCGAGAATAACAGACGGAACCATACTTACCGCCTTCCATCTACTAAGAATGTCTGAAAGAAACGTAAAGAGCGAGTAAGACTCTCGAGGATTGCAGGGAAGTCCGGGGCTATGGTAACAACTTTTCGTATACCGACGACGTAGTCAACTGCATACTTCTTTTAGAAATTCTTGAAACCGGCATACAGCATAAGACGCCGTCGCTGCTCATGAGTGACAATCCATCAAGGCCCCTCTTCTCGACGGAATGTAAATGAGCGTTTTGTTGATTTCAGATTACGGCGGATTCGTCAATCGAAAATCTTCTCTTCGCAGGATCGATAGATGCCATTATTCCTATCGGCAGGGTGATTTTCGTTGGAACATGTCCGTATGCAAGATTCGAAATTCCCGATTTGCCATTGGAGAGTACATCTTCACGTATTATCTCGTCAATCTCGCGATGCGGCTTGTTTGGTTCCTCGGCAGCACAGTCGGTAAACTGGCCGAGGAGATAGCCTGACGCCTTCTTGAGAATTCCTGCAAGACGAAGTTGAGTCAACATCCGATCTACCGAATACGGTTCTTCGCTCACTTCCTCAATAAGTAAAAGGCAGCGATCAAATCTAACTTGATACTCAGTTCCCATTATCGAAGTTATCAGGGACAGGTTACCACCCAGAATTCTCCCTGTGACCTTTTTCTTTCCTTTGAATGATAGCCTGAAGTCTTTATGGCTCCTGAGGACTCCCGGTTTTGCGGCCCTGGTGACAAGATCGAAAAACATCTCTTCTGTATATGGGTCAAGATTATTGCCGAACTCTACTGCCATCATCGGGCCGCTGAAAGTCAAGAGGCCTGTCTTTTTCAAAATAGCAAGCTGAAGAGCCGTAATATCCGAATATCCGACAAGGATTTTGGGATTTCTTCGGATCGTCCCGTAGTCGAGCAAGTCGAGAATTCGCGGGGACCCATAACCACCTCTTGAGCATATGATCGCTTTCACATTCTTATCGGCGAACGCCTGGTTAAGATCGTCGGCCCTCTCCTTGTCGGTGCCCGCGAGATAGCCGTTTAAGTTAAACACGTTCTGGCTGACAGTCACCCGGTAGCCCAGCGATTCAAAATAGCGCGCGCCCGCAAGGACTTTCGAAGAATCGTTCGGGGCACTCGCCGGTGAGACGACCGATATGAGGTCACCTTTTCTCAGGCGAGGTGGTTTGACGACGTACATGGTGGTGGTATTTTAGTTTAAAGTAAGTGACGGACGCACAAAATAAAACGATAGACGCGGGATACCTTCTCGATATCGAGTTAGTCGAACATAGGGAGAAAATTTGGAACTCAGGATCAAAAATCTGTTGAAGTATTAAGCCCGCCAAAGTTATATTGTATCTCACGGCGGAAATTCCATTCAAATGGACAGGTAGCTCAGTCGGTAGAGCAACGGACTGAAAATCCGTGTGTCGGCGGTTCGATTCCGCCCCTGTCCACTAAATCCGCAGGTTTTGAAAAATTTCGTTGAGATGCATTTTCGCATAATGGCACAGAATCCCATCCCTCCTTCGAACTGAATTTAGGATCTTCAACTAGAGGTCTTCGAGTCCGAAGATTCCGAGCCTGAATTTTTCAAGGGCATGAATTTCTCAAACTTTCCGCCGGCTGGCTCCATAAAGTGCGTCAGCACATTTGCAAAAACGGGATCTTGTTACGATCACACAGGCAATTCATCAAAGATGGGGGTCCGCTAAACCTAACGGAACGATCATATAACTCAAACTGCTGCAGACCTTAAAATACGGGGACATTGTGGAAACAGTATGTCACCAACCAGAATATCTCTAAACAGAAAAACCCGCCCCAGCATCCAATTGCCGAGGCGGGTCAACCTTGAGGAGAATCAAACTTGAGAGGACTCTATGTAGAGCGATATCTTGTCATCTGTAGCGTGTTTACTTTAGCCCTAGGAGGCCTCCGACCATGAAGGATTGTTGAAGTTCAATTCAACACCGAACTTGACACACCACACTTCTTGGCAAGATTTTGTAGTTCTTCTACCGTGGAGTCATCGAGAATTACCCCCGACTTTGAGCGATCCTCTTTCACTCGCTGTTTCCTCTCACCCGGAATATTTATCTCAGACGTCCCCGGTCTCTTCTTCGACGATTTGATCTGATCCGCTAGTCTTCCTATCCGCTCGTAGAATAATTCCTTTGCCATGAAGGCTTCGATGTTCACTGCCATGAGCATGTGACCCACATTCGCCGGATGATTCATGTCCTTGTACATCGAGTTTACACTCTTCCCGTAACCCGCGCCTGTCAGCACACCCGATAGGACATCGACCATAAGCGCGAGCGCATATCCCTTCGGCCCTGCCATCGTCAACACCGACCCATCGAGCGCTTTTTGTGCATCAGTTGTCGGATTGCCTTCAGGGTCGAGCCCCCAATCTTCAGGTATCGGCTTGCCGTTCCTGGCTGCAGCAACTATCTTTCCGCGTGCCACGATGCTGCTTGACATGTCTATGATCACCGGGACTTCCTTCCCTGTCGGTATTCCAATCGCTATCGGATTTGTCCCGAATATCGCCTCGTAGCTTCCCCACGCCGGTAGCGCAGGCTCTGCATTCGTGAACGCAAGCCCCATCATCCCCTCCCTGCACGCCAGCCCGCAGTAATATCCTGCCGCGCCGAAGTGCTGGCTATTCTTCACGCCTACCATACCTACTCCGGTTTCCCCGGCAACTCTTATTGCTTCCTTCATCCCCTTCACTCCAGCCACCTGTCCTAATCCGCCGTTCGCATCGAGTATTCCGGCTGTGGGCATATTCTTCTTGAACGTCATCTCTGCCTTCGGATTTATCAGGCCAAGTGAGATTCTCTTAAGATATATCGGAAGTCTCGACACTCCATGCGTGTCTATCCCTTTCAAATTGGCATCGACAAGACTGTCCGCAAGGATTTCCGCATCTTCATGGCTCACTCCCGACTT
>JAJYOS010000342.1 GCA_021796055.1 Bacteroidota bacterium | reverse complement strand
AACGCTTCCTTCGCGAGCAGGTCCAGCGTTTCGTCATTTACTATCTCAATCTGACCCGGCAATATTTCACGAAGGACGCCGCAATGCCCGTGTGATGTGTATTCACATAGGCAAACGTCGGTAATGACAAACAACTCCGGCACCTGTTTCTTCAATTCGCGGATCGCCTGCTGGACGATACCGTTCTCGTCGTATGCCTCCGACCCATATTCATCTTTATGTGACGGTATGCCGAACAGGATAACCGATTTCACGCCGGCCTTATAGACGCCCTCGCATTCCCTGACGAGTTCATCGACAGACAACTGAAAAACGCCGGGCATGGAAGAAATCTCCCGGCGGACTTTCTTGCCGGGAACGACAAACATAGGATAGATAAAATCGGACGGCTGAAGTTCGGTTTCGCGAACCATCTCCCGGATCGTCTCCGACATCCTCAGCCTTCTCATTCTAACAGTCGGGAAGCCGGTCTTCTTCTGATATTCCGTCATTGTAATCATAGCGCACTACTCCTTTTCACGCTCAGCCCTTGCAGAGGCTCTTTGGTTCCGACGCTTCGATACAAACCGCAAGTACACTAATCGCTGCACGGTGAACTAATCCGAAAAACATATCCACCATTTAGTGTAGAACACGCCGTTTGCATTATAGCGCACGGGCGGCTCATTTTACATTATGCCAGTAATTTCTCGGCGGTACTCTTCCCGTTCGCAATGCAGTCCGCGACGGAAATACCGTCCTTGTAGTTGCAACAAATATAGAATCCCTTATGAAGGCTTTCAACGTGCCTGACTGCATCAAGTATGGACAGGTGGCCGATATTGTACTGGGGGATAGCCCTGTCCCACTTGCTGACAGCACGAAAGGCAGGCGAGCCGCTTATCCTCATGAGCGCGGCATTCTCTTCGTGTGCGACCCTGGCGATTTCCTCGTTCGGAAGAGATGCAAGTTTGGGCTGCCTCGATCCTCCCACGAAGGTCGTGAATTCCACAAAACCTTCCGGAGCGCGAGCGGGGAATATGCTGGAGCTCCATATCGTACCAAGAATCTTTCTGTTTTCAACCTCGGGCACGAGAAATCCGAAACCCCTCAGGTCAATTTTCACCTGCTCGCGCTTGTAGCCGAGAACCGCCACCGCAACGGGCGGATACTTGATCTTCGAAAGCTCGCTGGAAAGTTCAGGAAGCCACGATTTGACGATTGCCGCCGCTGCGAATGCCGGCGCCGAAAGGACGACCGCGTCGTAGGTATCGCTGTCCGACTTTCCGTTCAGCGTAAAATTGACGGTGAACTGAGCGCCGGCGGAATTCACGCTTCCCACCTCCGCGCCGTACCTGATCGCATCTCCCAATTCTCTGGCAATGGTTGCGGGTAAGACTCCCATACCGCTTCTTAACGAGAAAAGTCTCGCCGATGCTTTTGCCCTGGTCCCTCTTTTCTTCCTTTCCCGGGCGCCCAGCACCGCACCCTTCAGAAGTCCACCGTACTTTTCTTCGAGCGCATAGAGCTTCGGAAATGCGGCCCTAACACTTAAGTCGGACGGGCTGCCTGCGTACACGCCCGCTACGAAGGGATTAATCGCATAATCGAGGAACTCGCTGCCGAGTCTGCGTGTCACGAAATCTGCTATCGATTCTTCATACTCTGCCCGCCCGACGAAAGGTTCGGCAAACAATCTCAATTTCCCTCCGAGCGTCCAGAGTTTCGTCGATATGAACGACCCCGGCCCGCCCGGCAAAGCGTGAAGCTTCCCATTCCGCAGGATGAAACGATGTTTCGACGCCTCGTCCGCGTAAACCTTCTCGTCACCGATTGAAAGATCCGACAACAGCTCATCTATTACGAAGTTCGTTTCAGAAGTACTGTTGGGTCCACCTTCTACGAGATAGCCGTCGACAACTTTCGTCCCGATCGTCCCTCCCGGAGCGGAATGCCTTTCGAACACGGTTACTGCCGCGCCGCCCTTCTTTAGAAAATGCGCCGCTGACAATCCCGATATACCCGCACCGATCACTGCGATCTTCATGACCGATTAGACCTTGCCTTCCGTAAATTCTTTAATTTTGCTGAGAACGATTGCAGCCAGGGCTTCGATAAATCCCGGCGAATCGTTCAACGCCGGCATCATTTCGAATTGCACGATTCCCGCCTGCCGGGCTTCTTTCCTGAACAAATAGTCGACTTCATATAACGTCTCGGAGTGCTCGCTGACGAAACTTATCGGGACCACCAGTAAATTCTTCACCCCTCCTGTTGCGAGCCGCTTGATCTCGGCAAGGGTCGGCGGACCGAGCCACTTTACCGGGCCGACGCGGCTCTGGTACGCTAGTGAATGTGGGTTGCCGAAATTTCTCGACACCAGATCGACCGTTTCTATGATCTGCTTCTGGTAAGGGTCGCCGCGCTCGATCACGCGTACCGGAACCCCGTGCGCGCTGAAAAGTATGTAGACGTCTTCCCGAACCTCTTCGGGGAATTTTGAAAGAGCCTCGTTCATCCTCTCAGTGACAGCGGAAATGTAAAGGGGGTTATCGTGGTAGCCGTCGATCTGAACGACCTTCATCCTTCTTTCCGGGTGTTCCGTAACTCTGTTCCACTCCTCGAAACTCGAAAGCGTGGTGGTCCTTGAATAGTGCGGGTAAAGCGGGAGCAGGACGACGTTTTCTATATTGTCCTTTACGAGAGATCTGTACGCCTCTTCTGTGTAAGGCTTGAAATACCTCATGGCCACATACACCTTCACATCGATGTCTTCCTGTAATTTCCCGGCAAGTGCGTTCGCCTGACGCATCGAGAGCTCGTATTGCGGAGACTTCCCACCCATTATCTCGTAATAGTGGGCAGTCTTCTTAGCCCTTCGCTTTGCGATGAACCGCGCAAGAAGCTTTCTCGGAAGGCCGCGAAGCGGGATCTCAATTATGTAAGGATCCATGAAAAGGTTGAACAGGAACTCTTCGATGTCGTCAGTCGATAGAGGCCCGCCGAGGTTCAGGAGAACAACGCCTATTTTACCCATCTATAATAGTCCAGACTCCGGCTGTATAGCTCCGGGAAAGGTCGAAGAGACCGGTTCCGTGCTCATTGATAACGCCAGCGCTTGACAAAATCAATCAGTGCCTTGACATTATCGACGGGTGTCCCCGGCATTATTCCGTGACCAAGATTGAAGATGTGCTTTCCCTGAGGGGCACTCCTGAGGACTGCGTCGGCGCCTGATTCTATCGCTTCCTTTCCTGAAAACAGAATCGCCGGATCGAGGTTTCCCTGGACGACCGTCTTGGCCCGCCGCGCCGCTTCACCTATCGGAACTGTCCAGTCGACGCCGATGGCCGATGCGCCCGTGGAGGCAATTGCCTCCAGCGAATGATTTGCTCCTTTTGAAAACACAATTACCGGGATTTCCGGTCTGAGAGACTGAACGATCTCCTTTATATACCTCAAAGAAAATTCTTCATACAAGTCCGGAGGAAGCAGGCCGGCCCATGTGTCAAAGATTTGAACGACATCGGCCCCGGCAGAGAACTGCATCTTTAAATACGAGACTGCGTTTTTCGCGAGTACCTCGAGCAGCCGGTGTGCCGCCGCTGGATCATCGTAGAGCATCGCGCGCGCATGTGTGAACTCGCCGCCTTTACCTTCAACCATATACGCGAGAAGTGTCCATGGAGAACCGCAAAATCCGATGAGCGGGACTCTTCCGTTGAGCGCATCGACCGCCAGGCGAATCGCATCGGCGACATAACCGAGGTCCTTCGAGCAGTCCGCATCGTGAATTGTTCCGAGCGATCCCATGTTCCTAACCGGATTTGTGAAGCGTGGTCCGCCTTTCCCCTCCTCTACGACAAGGTCCATACCCATCGCTTCCGGAAGCACGAGTATGTCGGAGAAAATTATCGCGGCGTCGACACCGATGGCGTCGACGGGTTGTATCGTCACTTTCGCCGAAAGCTCCGGCGTTCTGCACATGGTGAGGAAATCGTGCTGCGCCCTGACTGCCATGTATTCGGGCAAATATCTTCCGGCCTGGCGCATGATCCAGACCGGTGCCCGTACAGGCCGACCGCCGTTGAGGACCGTCAGAAGCAGGTTGTTGTCAAGCTCTTTCATGTCCAGCCAGACTGGAAACGAGATTTTCCACTGTCGAATTCTCGGGCACCACATCTACGTTAAGTCCGAAATTTTCAGCGGCTTTCTTCGTCGTTGGTCCGATGACGGCAATCTCTTTTCCGTGCAAAAGAGGCGCACCGAAGACGTCCAGGAAATTCTTTATCTGCGATGGGCTGAAGAACGCGACGACGTCAAATTTGCCTTCGACGATCTGGCGCTTCAAATTCACGTCCATAGAATTGTTCGGCAGCGTGTTGTAGACGACGACCTCTTCCGGGCTTCCGCCGTGCGATCTGACTGAATCTGCAACGTCACTCCCTGAGAGATTCCCTTTCGGTATGAGGACTCTTTTGCCTTTCCAGTCAAAATCATCAAGTGATTTCATCAGCTCCGCAGAATTGATTTTGTCCGGTACGAAATCCGGCACGATCCCGGCTTCATGGATAGCCTCAGCCGTCTTCTTTCCTATCGCGATAACGAACGGCTTGCCGTCGGCGCTTTTTCGCAGACCTGTATGACCTGCGACATTTTTCACGGCGTTGACAGATGTGAAGATCAGGACATCGTACCGGTAAAGACCGGCGACTCGCGCGGCGTCTTCCCCGGAAAGTGAGGCAGGCTCTATTCTGATCGTCGGGACGCACAACACGAGCGCTCCGAGTTTTTCAAGCTGGGTGGTTATCGATTCGGATTGATCTTCTGTTCGAGTAACCACAATTCTTTTTCCCGACAGGGGTAATTCAGATTTCATTTGGACAGCACGACCTTTCTGCTCGAATCAAGCCGACGCGCTCCTGATCTCTTCGAGTATTTTGTCCGCTCCGAGCGAGAGGAGCTTGACAGCCAATTCATCACCGGTCTTTCCGGGATGATTTTCATCCAGGGCAACGGAACCGTTTATAAGTCTCTCCCCGTCCAGCGAAGCGACCATCCCGCGAACATTTCTGTTTTCAAACGAGGTGTAGACGCCGATCGGCACCTGGCATCCGCCTTCGAGGCGTGCGAGATACGCGCGCTCGGCATTAGCGGCCACCTCGGAATCACCGGCATTAAATCCGCTCAAAAGCCCTTTCATCTCACTGTCCGATTCACGCGCTTCGACTGCAATAATTCCCTGCCCGACGGCGGGAAGCATAGTCTCCGGCTTGAGAACCTCCGTTACCTTATCCGCCATACCGAGCCGCTTGATGCCGGCGAAAGCCAGGATCATCCCGGCGAAACCTTCAGCCTCCATCTTCCTGAGACGAGTGTTGAGATTGCCGCGAATGTCGACGATGTTCAGATCGCTTCTGAGGTGCATTAGCTGCGAACGCCGCCTCAGGCTCCCGGTCGCCACGGTCGACCCCTTTGGGAGTTCGAGGAGCTTCATGCCATCCTGAGCTATCAATGCGTCGCGGACATCCTCGCGGGCACTGAAGGCGATAATCTTCAGCCCTTCAGGCAGCTCGGTCGGGAGATCCTTCAGGCTGTGCACCGCGCAGTCTATTTCCTTGTCGAGGAGCGACTTCTCAATTTCTTTCGTAAATAATCCTTTGTCGCCGATCTTCGAGAGCGGGGAGTCGAGTATCTTGTCTCCGGTCGTCTTTATCTTCACAATCTCAGCGGTGACTTCAGGATGGTTCGCCCGGAGATACTCGGCGACCGCGTTGGCCTGGAACAGGGCCAGCTGGCTTCCCCGCGTTCCGATCCTGATCCGTCGCCGCCTCGCGGGGCTAGCTTTTTTCATCTTCATCCAGCCCGAACAACGACTTCAGCATTTTTACCCGGTCGACCATGGAGATCCCGTTTTCCGCGTTCTTGAGGTTAGTCATCGGCTCGTGGAGTATTTTGTTGACAAGCGACCGCGTGACTTCCTCGACTATCTGCAGGTCCGCCTCTTTCACCTTCCCTTTGTGGCGGTCAATTTCTTCTTCGCGTATCCGTTCGATCTTGTCGCGCAACATCTTGATTGTCGGGCCGACTTCGAGGGAATTGTACCACTTCATGAAGTCGTTGAGCTCTTCGTCGAGCAGTCTCTGCACCGCCACGATCTCCGCACGTCTCATCTGCATGTTATTTTCGACTATCATGTTGAGCGAGTCGATATCATTCAGGAAGACGTTCGAGACCTTCCTGACTGCCGGATCGACATTTCTCGGGACGCCGATATCGATTATCAGAAGCGGATTGATTTCCCGACCCTTCATTGCCGCGGCGACCATCTCGCGCGTGAGAACGTATCCGGAACCGCCGACACTGGAAATGACAATTTCCGCCTGCGGCAGTTTCTCGCTCAGTGCATCCAGCTGAACCGCCTCGCCTAATCCGATCTCATCTGCAAGGTTCTTCGCCCGTTCGAGCGTCCTGTTCACAATAAAGAGGCGCCCTATCTCCTTCGGCTTCAGGTCCTTCGCGGCCAGCTCGGCGGTTTCGCCCGCACCGATCAGCAGCGCAGTTCTTCCTTTGAGACTCCCGAATATTTTCTCTGCCAGCTCGACGGCCGCATAGCTGACCGACACGGCGCCTTCGGAAATTTTCGTCTCCGCTTTTGCGCGCTTGCCGGCTTTCAGTGCCATCTGACACGCATGGTGCAGCAACGATCCCACCGTGCCAAGCTCTACTCCGGTATTGTAAGCTTCCTTCAGCTGCCCCAGGATCTGAATATCTCCCAGCATGAGAGAGTCGATCCCGGAAGCGACGGCAAAGAGATGCCGGACCGCTTCGAAACCCTCGTAAGTCTCGAAACCGACCTCCACTTCACCATCGGCGAGCTTTTTCCCTTCCCGCACGAGGCGGTACAGCTCATCGTGAGTCTTCGGAGTTGAGGCGGGTATCATGTAGAGCTCCGTCCTGTTGCACGTGGAAACGATCATGGATTCCCGTGCTACGGAGTTCAGCTTCTCCGAGATTTCCCGGATTTCTTCGGAACTGTAAA
>JAJYOS010000341.1 GCA_021796055.1 Bacteroidota bacterium | reverse complement strand
AATGTCGACGCGGATAAGATAACGATCTCCACGGTGAGGGAAGGGGACTTTCAGGAGTTCATACCGGTAACCGGGACCGTCATGCCAAAGACCTCGTATTACCTTGACGCGATCCAGGGGGGCATCGTGGAGGCGAAATATGTAGAAGAGGGAGCGATTGTCAGGAAAGGCGAGAAACTCCTGAAACTTTCCAACACCAATGTTCAATTGAACGCACTTCAGCAGGAAACGTTTGCTTATCAGCAGATAAACGACGCGCGGAACACTCGTTTACAGATTCAGGAGAACAGCATCTCGCTCCAGAATGCTCTCGTAAACGCGGTATATCAGCTGACCAACTATAAAGAGATCTTCGAGCGCCAGAAGAAGATGTACGAACGGAAACTCATCTCCGTGCAGGACTATGAACTGGCATACAATAATTATCATCAGGCGCTTGAGCAGGAAGATTTGTCGCGTAGAAACTTCGAGCAGGATTCACTACTCGGTGTATCTCAGATATCGCAAATTGCTTCCTCGATCACTAGGATGGAACAGAATCTGCGATTGATAAGAGAGACGATCGACAACCTCACCGTTAAGGCGCCGATCACTGGTCAACTTACTTCTCTGAACGCCGAGATTGGTCAATCGAAAAGTCCGGGAGACCAGCTCGGGGTAATCGACGCGCTCGATGGGTTCAAGGTGAGAGCCGATATCGATGAGTTCTACATTGCGCGTGTCGTGAGTGGATTGCACGCGACGGTAACGATAAATGACAGCGACTTCAAACTAATAGTGACGAAAGTCTATCCTGAAGTTACGAGTGGGAAGTTTCAGGTTGACATGAACTTTTCGGGGAGAGTCCCCGATGGAATAAGAAGAGGGCAGACGCTACAGATAAGGCTTCAGCTAAGCGAACGGACGAAAGCATTGCTGTTGCCACGAGGCGGCTTCTACCAGACGACGGGCGGACAGTGGGTGTTTCTCCTCAATAGTTCGGGGGACCTCGCGGTGAAAAGAAACATCAGTATTGGCCGACAGAATCCGGATTACTTCGAGGTCTTAAGCGGACTGAGGCCAGGCGACAGGGTCGTGACATCGTCGTATGATAACTTCGGAAATGTGAAGGAACTGGTGATAAAGTAATGAAAAGGAGAACGGAACACGGAACAAGGAACACGAACATTATAAAGCCGTCACGGGACATTTGTGAATGGGAAAATGCAACTAGAGAATTCAGAGGCGTAACATGGGTAAGCATATTGGAAGCTTTGAGGATCTTGAAGTCTGGAAAGAAGGAATGGGATTGGCAAAAGAAATTTATGGCCTTCTAAGAAACTGCAAGGACTATTCACTCCGGGATCAAATTCATCGCGCCGTTGTATCGGTGCCGTCAAACATCGCGGAAGGATTTGAGCGGCAAACAAATAAGGAGTTTATCCAATTTCTTTACATTGCTAAGGGTTCGTGCGGCGAGCTTCGAACTCAGCTATATCTGGCCATTAATCTACAAATCATCACCGATGAAACTGGCTCTCTCTTGATTGATAGGTGCAGGAAAATTTCATCGATGCTCTTCAACTTGATTAAGACTAGAAAAGACAAATTTTGAGAATATGGGAACACGGAACATCGGAAGCAGCACAAAATTGGGCTGCCGTGGTCCGATCTGCGTTCTCCGTGTCCCCGCTTAAAGAAAGGACAAAGCCATCATGATTCGGACCGTCAATCTCAAGAAGCTTTACACAACCGAGGAAGTCGAAACAACTGCCCTCGATAACGTCAACCTCGATATCAAGGAGAAGGAGTTTGTTGCGATCATGGGGCCGTCAGGTTGCGGAAAGTCGACGCTCCTTAACCTACTCGGCATGCTCGACAACCCCAGCGACGGCGAATATTACTTTCTGAATGAGGAGGTATCGAAATACACAGAACGTCAGCGCGCAAACATCAGGAAGCGAAACATCGGGTTTGTATTTCAAAGCTTTAACCTGATCGATGAACTGACAGTATTTGAAAATGTCGAGCTGCCGCTTCTCTATCTCGGCATTTCAGCATCGGAGAGGAAGAAGATGGTGGAAGATGTTCTTGAACGCATGCAGATAATGCATCGCAGGGACCATTTCCCACAGCAGTTGTCCGGTGGTCAGCAGCAGCGCGTCGCGGTCAGCAGGGCCGTTGTCGCGAAGCCGGCGCTCATACTTGCAGACGAGCCGACTGGTAACCTCGATTCCGCCAACGGGGAGGAGGTCATGAACATACTTACGCAGCTTAACGATGGCGGCACGACTATCATCATGGTGACACATTCGCCTCATGATTCAGAGTTCGCTCACCGCATTATACATCTTTTCGACGGGCATGTGGTGACGGAGAATTATAAAGAGAAGTTTCACGTGTAGGCCGCATTGCGCATAGCGCATAGAGCAGAGCGCGAAGTAACAGCTGGTTCGCGCTTAATGCTATGCGATTTGTGCGCTTACAGGAAAAGTCGAGTTTATTCACAAGCTTCAAAGGAGGGGGCGATGAAATTCAGATTCCAGGACCTTCAGATCTGGCAATTCGCGATCGAGCTTTCTGATGACCTTCTGGACATCGCGGATGATTTGGAGAGGAAGAAACTGTTTAGGTTCGCGGAGCAGCTAAGGGGAGCTACTATGAGCATGAGCAACAACATCGCAGAGGGATCTGGCTCTTCTTCGCCCAGAGACTTCAGAAACTTTCTGGCAATCGCAAGAAAATCAACTTTCGAGAATGCCAACATCCTTATAATCCTGAACCGGCGGAGACACCTGGCGCAGGATAAACTGAACGATCTCCTTGACAAGCTCGATAAGGAATGTAGGATGATTACAAATTTTAAGAAAACCCTATAGTACTCAAAGACCGCGGCGCGAAGTGCGGACGAAGCGGGGAACCGCGCCACGCGCTCTTTGGTCAGCGCCTTGCCAGTAACCTGGAGAAAGAAAATGATTAAACTCAGTGCCATCGAGAAGTATTTCGCCAACAAGGCCATGAAGACCTACGTTTTGAGAAACATCAGCCTTGAAGTGAAACAGGGCGAGTTCGTTTCCGTCATGGGTCCGTCAGGATCAGGGAAAACGACGCTTCTGAACATCGTAGGTATGCTGGATGCTCCGTCGAACGGCGAGTATTATTTCCTTGATGAGCCTGTCCACAAGATGAACGAGAAGAAGCTGACTGAGCTCCACAAGACCTACATAGGCTTCGTATTTCAGAGCTACCACCTCATAGATGAGTTGACAGTCTACGAGAATCTTGAGATACCTCTTCTGTATCAGAAGGTGAGCGGGAACGACAGGAAGGGAAGGGTAGCCGAAATCTTGGACAGGTTCAACATAGTCGCCAAGAAAGACTTGTTTCCGAACCAGCTTTCCGGCGGGCAGCAGCAGCTTGTCGCGATCGCGAGGGCGGTCATCGCTCAACCCAAACTGATACTTGCCGACGAACCTACGGGCAACCTCCATTCGGAACAGGGCACAGAAATCATGGAGCTGTTGAAGGAGTTGAACAGGCAGGGTACTACGATAATTCAGGTTACTCACTCCGAGACAAACGCCGCGTATGGAAACAGAATCGTCAGGCTGAAAGATGGATGGATCGAAAAGGAATAATGCAAAGAGCATGGCGTATAGCGCGGAACCTCCACTGAGAATTCGTGAGAGGATCGCTCCATGCCTTTTGCGCAATGCGCAGGGAGGGAGGTCTGATGCTTAGGAATTACCTTCAAGTCGCCCTGAGAAATCTCAGGAACTCGAAATCATACTCCGTCATCAACGTCGTCGGCCTCGCCGTAGGCATAGCCTGTTTTATAATAATTGCGCTCTTCGTGCGAGATGAGCTGGGCTATGACAGGTACAGCAAGAACGTGGATCAAGTTTACAGGCCAGGTTTCACAGCGACTTTCCACGGTCGCGAGATCGAGTCAGCCATGAGCCCGGCCCCGATGGGACCGACGGTCTTTCAGGATTTTCCAGAAGTCGCGACGTATGCCAGGCTCCATTATGAAGGAGGTACTTTAGTCAGGTATGACAACAAAACATTCGTGAACCAGCAGCTGATCTGGGCCGACTCTACCGTATTCGGTGTCTTCACGCTGCCATTTGTGGCCGGCAACCCCAGGACAGCTCTTGATCGGCCGAATACGCTTGTAATCACCGAGTCTGCCGCCAGGAGGTATTTCGGACAGGATAGCCCAATCGGGAAGATACTGGATGTGGGAAACGGCAGTAAGTATATAGTCACTGGGGTGATAAAGGACATCCCAAGAAACTCGCATTTCCACGCGGACCTTCTCGGATCGCTTTGCACTTTGAAAGACAGCAGAAATCCGAACTGGATGAGCAACAACTACTACACTTATTTCCTATTGAAGAAGGGGGCCGACGCGAAAGAATTCAGGCGCAGACTCAACCGGGAACTGGTCGATCATGCCGGTCCACAGGTAAAGGCCGTCACCGGAGTATCGATCGAGCAATTCCTCGCCGCTGGCAACAGAGTCGGGTACAACCTGCAGCCGCTGAAATCGATACATCTGTACTCGCATGTCGATTACGAGCTGGAACAGAACGGAAGCATTTCCACTGTATATGTCTTCTCGACGATAGCCATCGCGATCCTTCTAATCGCTTGCATAAATTTCGTGAACCTCGCCACTGCGAGATCCGAGAAGCGAGCGAAGGAAGTGGGAATCAGGAAGACGCTCGGGTCGCCTCGTTCTCACCTGATCTGGCAGTTCATAGCGGAGTCAGTGATGATGAGCGGAGGGTCAGTCATAATTGCTGTGGGTATCGTGGAACTCCTGCTCCCGGTTTTTAACAATGTCGCGGACAAGCAACTGAGTCTCGATCTCCTCTCCAATGCGTGGTCGATCCCTCTCCTGGTAGCGCTTGCGGTCGCCGTAGGCGTGGCAGCGGGAACGTATCCGGCACTTTATCTATCATCATTTCATCCTATCGATGTGTTTAAATCCAATAAAAGACGAGGGGGAAGTGGCTCGTATCTACGGAATGCGCTTGTGGTATTCCAGTTTACCGTCTCAATCGCTCTATTCATCGGGACATTGGTGATCTTCGACCAGCTAAAGTATGTCCGGACGAAAGATCTTGGTTTCGACAAGGAAGAAAGTGTTGTGATTTATCGGGCTGATGACTTGGGCGCTCAGATACAATCCTTCGAAAACGATCTCAGACAGAACGGAAATATTATTAGCTTGACAAACTCCACCGGTGTTCCGGGAGACCAGTACAGTGACAGCGGATTCTGGCTTGAAGGAACCGGTGCGGAAAGGCTTATTGATCTAAGAGTCATAAGGACGGATGTCGACTTCGCGAGGACCTACAGGCTTCAAATGGCAGGTGGGAGATATTTGTCTGCGCAACACCCTTCTGACAGCGACGCAGTGGTAGTCAACCAGGAAGTTGCAAAAGCTTTCGGAGTGAAGGACATCGTGGGAAAGTACCTGGTCCTGCCGGGAGAAACGAGGGCGGAGCAGAAGAGACTGCAGGTGGTCGGGGTCATTAAAGATTTCAATTATCATTCTCTTCATGAGCCGATTCGGCCTTTGGTTATGGGACTTCTGCCCGAAGCAGGTTCTCCCGGGCCATATATTACAGTCCGGCTTGCGCCCGGAAATCATCTGAGCACGATCTCATATATCGAAAGAGCATGGAAGAAATACGCGGGCAATGAAGAATTCAATTTCAATTTCCTAGACGACAAATTGCAGAAGCTTTACTCGGCGGATCAGCGAACCAGCAAGATTGCCGGGGCATTTTCAATACTTGCGATCTTCATTGCCTGTCTCGGTCTGCTGGGGCTGGCCGCGTTCGTCACCGAACAAAGGACAAAGGAAATAGGGATCCGGAAGGCCCTCGGCGCATCCGTGCCGGAAGTAGTGGCACTCCTGTCTGCGCAATTTGCCAAATGGGTATTGATTGCGAATGTGATCGCATGGCCCTTGGCTTATCTGATCATGAACAAGTGGCTACAAAACTTTGCATACAGAACTGACCTCACTGTCTGGATCTTTATCTCGTCGGGCTGTATCGCACTCGCCATAGCAATTCTTACCGTTGGTCTGCATGCTGTGAAAGCGGCAACTGCAAATCCGGTGGAAGCACTTCGATATGAATAAACACGTTTGGCGCATAGGGCAAAGGGCAGAGCGCGGACTACAGCATGCTGTGCTCCATGCTCTATGCGCTTTGCGCAAGTCATAGGGAGGCAGGGCATGCTGAGTAATTATTTTAAAGTCGCAGTGAGAAACGTGCTGAGGAACAAGCTCTTTTCGATCATCAACATTGCCGGGCTCGCGGTCGGAATCGCCAGCTGTCTCGCCATTCTTACTTTCGTGCGGGACGACTTCAGCTACGACAAGTTCAACAAGAACTCGGATCGGATTTACCGCGCAGCCTTCGCCGTCAGGGTCAACGGCCACGGTTTCAGCGGGCCGGCAAGCCCTGCGCCTCTCGGACCTCAAGTCGCGCACGATGTGCCGGATGTGGTGGCCTACACGCGCTTGTATCTCGCGGGCTCTCACACCGTGGCGTACAACAACAAAGCTTTCAACGAGGAGAAATTCTTCTGGGCTGATTCCACAATCTTCGACGTTTTCACTATCCGGGTAATCGAAGGAGATCCAAAGACGGCTCTAACGCAACCTAACACGATAGTTATGAATCAGTCGACTGCCCTCAAATACTTCGGCAAGGAAAACCCGCTCGGCAAAGTCGTCACAGTCGACAGACAGAATGACTATGTGGTAACCGGCGTATTCAAAGACTTCCCCCGGAATTCACATTTCCATCCCGATTTCATCGCATCACTCACAACACTGGCCGACAGCCGGAACACAGCCTGGCTGACGAATAATTACTACACATACTTTCTCCTTCGAAGCGGTACGAATCTTGGAAATTTCCAAGGCAAGATTGAGCAGGAGGTGACAGATCATGTAGCCTCACAACTAAAAGAGTTCACCGGCACTTCTTACAAAGATTTCATGGCGGCCGGGAACAGATATGGGTTCAGACTCCAGCCTTTGAC
>JAJYOS010000340.1 GCA_021796055.1 Bacteroidota bacterium | reverse complement strand
TCATATGCTTTCGGAGATTTCATGATTCCACGCCAGCCGCAATCCTGACAACGGAAGGGCCTCCGTCCGATCATCTTTAAGACAGATTCCCGAAAGCTCCGCGTGTGACTCCGTTGAAGCTTTGTGGACCTGCAGCTAGGACACGTAAGCGTAGCCATGATGTTTGCTGGAATAATTTACAAAAAAAATGCCCCGCTTTCACGGGGCATCGTTGACAGTATTTTCGACAACAACTTCTGTCCGGTTATAACGATGAATTACCGGTTCTAATATTTCCTTGCCTGCAACAGTCTGATCACAGGCTCCAGAGCTGAGTAACGAACTTCCGGCCAGACAATTTTCGAGAGCCCTGTCGGAGCAATTACAATCGAACTGGGCACCATAGAAATCGGGACTATCGGAATATTCGCTCCAAACTGTTTGTTGATTGCCTGGATGAAGATATTAGCTATGAAGGCATAACCCTGGGAAGTCGGATGTATGCCGTCAAGTCCGAATGCACCGCCCGTTATGTACGAGCTGGTCAGGTCGATCCCTTGCGCTTCGTAACCCGTTTGGTCAAACTCATTAAGAGCAGTGTAAATATCTGCAAGGGCGATCTTGGTGGGATGACTAGCTTGGATCGCACTGATTGCCTGGTTGTAACCCTGAACAGCTTGCGACACGATCCCATACTCATACGAGTCGAGTACAAACTGGTTAGGAAGAGGCCTGCCCGTGCCGCCGACTGAGGTAGGGATTCCGACTCCGGCCTCCAGGGAATCGAGGGCGGTCAACAGGATGAAATCATGCTGCGGATCGGCTGGACCGGCATAAAGATTCCCGCTCGCATCATGCCTGTAAACAATTAGCGGGATAGGCTGCCCGGTCTGAGGGTTAAGCACAGGCTGCTGAGTCGCAGGATTGACAACAACCGCGGGGACGGTAGTGAAGAACGGAATGGCCGCAACATTCGGTATGTTCGCCAGAATAAACTTCGCGTTCGGAGCTCCCGCTATAAGCGCATTCATCATTTGATTATATAGCGCAGTGAAAGTCGCCACGTCCGTGGGGCCGCTGCCGGGACCTAGTATCCCCACCGTGCCTCCTGATGTTGCATAACCGAGCACGTCATTCGCGCCTATCCACACACTAACGAAAGTCGGATGGAGTGCGAGAGCCTGGGCAACCGGGCTGCTGCCGAGCGCGGGACTTCTCAACACAATCTGAAAGAACGGGTTGTTCCTCGGGGGGCCCGCTTTTGCGGCAAAGCTCGACGTATCCAGCATGTCATAGAGAACCGCCCCGGGGATTCCGAGGTTGTTGTATGGACGAGCGAGGCCAGAGTTCAGCGGCGCACCGCCTGCAGCCGGATCCTCGCCGATCACCGGACCGGTGAGATTAAGAATCTTCATCCGTCCTCCGATTCCGGGGTCACTTATGAGCGGCTGCTCAAACTGCGTAACGCCTGCTTGCTTGGCGATATCCGCAGGATAGCTGTATTCCTGCGCCGATTCATACAGTGCGCCGCTCTGATATCCGGCAGTCAAAGAATTTCCCAACGAGACATACGTTGAAAAATCTACCGAACCGGTCGAGGGAGGATTTACCACACTCGACTTCTTGAAATCACCGCACGACGCCACGACAAATGCAACCAGACCGACAGCGAGGGCGGAAACAATATTGGAACGAATACTCTTCATTTTCGTTGTTCCTATCGCTTTTTGTTTAAGGCAAACTACAGTCTGTAACTCAGATCGATGCCGATCAAGTTTGCTGTTGTGTTATAAGTACCGTTGAATCCGTAAGCTGAGGTCGTTATCGTCCTCTGCTTGAACGGAAGGAACATGTAGGATGCATCGACGGCCAGGTGATTGGTCAAATTGACGCCGACACCTGCGTTGAGACCCAGCCTGTCGGCATCAGGAAGAATCGGTGCATCATAGGCGTCGGGTATGGGGTTCTTATCGTAAAACACACCGGCGCGGAGCGTCCACATCTTGTCCAGATTGTACTCGCCGCCTGCGCGAATTATATAAGTGTCGCTGTAGTCTCCGATAATGGAACTATTCTGCTGAAGAGTTGTATGATTCGCAAAAGTTATGTTGAGTTGCCTGTACGCGCTCCAACCGACGTGTTGGAAATCCGCTTCCACCGAATAATTCTCACCCTTGTACGCAATTCCGGCATACCAGTTCTCGGGAAACGGAAGAGACGTGGAAACCGCACCCCCGGGGAGAAGACCTGCAAGGACTCCGGCTTGCGAGAAAGTGGCGTTCCCGTTCGTGGTCTTGAAGTCAATCTTGCTTCTGTACGAGAATCCGACAGAGACATTCTTTATCGGCTTCAGCATGATCCCGAAATTATACCCGGTTCCGTTCGCGTCGCCCTGCATGTGAATGAACGGGGTGATAGGGTTACCGGTTGCATCGCTGAATGGAGTGGGATTGTATTTCTCCAGGAGCACGCTTCCCAGGGCGTAATCGAAACCGACTCCGATGGAAATGAAATCTCCGAAAGCATATGAAACCGTAGGATTAATGTTGAATGATTGAAGATTGATCTTGGTTATTATGAATCTGCCGACCCAGTTCTGCGGCCAATCGGTTCCCAGCCCGTCGGGAGTAAACACGCCTATACCCGCCGCAAATCCATTGTTGAAATTATAGCTGACATAAGCGTTGGGGGGGAAGAAGGAAATCGAGTTCATCTTCCACTCGGTGTTGTTCGGATAAGGGCCGGTAAAAGTAGTGTTGGGAAGGATGAGAGTTCCTCCAAGCATTACGTTGAAGCCTTGAACGTAGCTTAAGCCTGCAGGGTTGAAGTATATCGCGGAAGCGTCCCAAGCGCGGGCGACAAAGGCGCCACCCATCGAAACCGCTCTCGCACCGTGTTCATTGAGCTGATAGCCGCTGCCAAATGCCGTCGACACGGACATAATGGCTATCGCCAGAAACGTTACAGCTTTCTTATTGACGCAAGCCACAAGCACCTCCTTTTTATTTTATACGACGGGCTATTTTAAGCGATGCAAAACACAAAGTCAAATTTGCCCATTTACAAAATCTACACCTTAGCGGGCAGCTTCATGCCCTGCGACCGTCGAGTCGTCTTCACCTGGCACCATCGTTTCCTGTCGCCCCTTCATGATCATGGCCAGATGTTAGCTTGTTCAGTCGGCTGGCGGGGATTATTTTATGTTTACCTAAAGAAAGGAACCCACAATGGAGATCAAAGGAAAAACCGTCCTTGTTCTTGGCGGATGGGGCTTGGTGGGCTCTGCAATCTGCCGAAAACTCGTCCCGGAAAAACCGGACAAGATTATTGTCACTTCCCTTCTAAAATCAGAAGCAAACCAGGCAGTCGGACAACTGCGACAAGAATATCCCGATCACGACCCGGACTTTTTCGTTCCGTACTGCGGCAACATCTTTGTCCGGGAAGAATTTAAAGACTTGTCTCGGGAGGAAATACTCTCTAATTCGGAGAGAAGACATGTCCTGATCAACGACACAATCGGAGAATTGTCGGAGGAGAACCTTAAATCCAGCACCATCTATAATTTGCTCACCGATTACCGGCCAGAAGTTATCATCGACTGCATCAACTCGGCAACGGCGATCGCATACCAGGATCAGTTTCAATCGAGCCGCTCGCTGATGAAAGAGCTTGACACAGCCAGAAAAGCATCATCGCCCATCAGCGATCAGCTTGTAGATTCCATTGAAAGAATGTTATGCACACTTTATACGCCACAGCTTATCAGGCACATTCAGATTTTGTACAGATCTATGCATGATGCGGGAACAAAGATTTACATGAAGATAGGGACAAGCGGGACAGGCGGGATGGGACTGAACATTCCGTACACACACAGCGAAGAGAAGCCGAGCAGCGTATTGCTGAGCAAGTCTGCAGTAGCAGGGGCGCACACACTACTAATGTTTCTCATGGGGCGCACTCCCGATGCACCGATTACAAAGGAGATCAAGCCGACCGCGGCAATTGCATGGAAGCGGGTGGCATTCGGAGAGATAATGCGTCGCGGAAAACCGATCCTCCTGCAGGATTGTTCTCCCGAAGACCCTTATGTAATTGGAGATTCTCTGGAGCTGAAGACAGCGATTAAGACGAAGAAGACGGATGAGCCGCTTCGGTCGGTCTTCATCGATACAGGTGAAAACGGCCTTTTCTCGCGCGGGGAGTTCGAAGCTATTACAACACCCGGACAGATGGAATTTGTCACCCCCGAGGAGATTGCGGAGGACGTCATCTACGAGATCAAAGGGGGAAATACCGGCCATGATATAATTAACGCGCTCGACAATGCCACGCTCGCTCCCACTTACCGCGCAGGGTACATGTTCCATTCCGCATTCTCAAGAATGCGCGAGCTCGAATCGGAGCACGAAGTCGACAGCGTAGCCTTCGAGCTCCTGGGTCCGCCGAGGCTATCCAAGCTTCTCTATGAGAGTTATCTCCTGTCAAAGCGTTACGGCAGCTTCGCGGCCGTGGAGCAAATACCGGCTGAACAAATGTCAGGCGAGCTGTATGAAATGATAAAATCCGATGGGAGGCTGCGTTCTGAGATAATCTCGATAGGAATCCCGATACTCCTTCCCGACGGAAAGAGCATGCTAAGAGGCGAAGATATCAAGATTCCGCCGTTCAGAGGAGAGAGTGTACTGTCGGCTAACCATAAATCAATCAATGCCTGGGCGCACGACGGCTGGGTCGATCTGCGCGTCGCCAATATGACTTTGTGGAAGAGCAGGCTGTGTGAGATAAAGAAGATGACCGAACCTATTCCGGTTGGAGATACAAGCTCTCGCTTCATCTACACGAAAGAATACTGGAATAACTTCGAGACAATCGAACCTGGAAGAGTCGTCGGCTGGATCTTCTCGTACGAGGAAAAAGGCCTGAGGATGAAGGCGTAAAACAGGTCAAAAGCAAGAAGGTCTCAGAGGGATCCGCGAGAAACTGACAGTGTTTGATTAACGATCGTTTAACGGCCCTTTTATCCTTTCCTTTTTTGACTTTTGACCTTTGAATTTTGACGTCCTATTCACTCATACCGTAGAGACTCTATTGGATCCACGCTCGCCGCCTTGTATGCCGGGTAAACACCGAATATCACACCGACAAGCGAGCAGACGATAAGGCCGATCATAGCCCAATCAAGAGGAAATGCCGCCCTCATGTGCATCGCCAATGCAGCGAGATTGCCTCCGATAAGGCCAAGCAAGACGCCGACTATGCCTCCTACCTCGCAAAGCACAATCGCTTCGAGCATGAATTGGGTCAGGATATTGCGCTTCGTAGCACCAATGGATTTCCTCACGCCTATTTCTCGGGTTCGTTCGGTCACACCCACGAGCATTATGTTCATTATTCCGACGCCGGCCGCAAGAAGCGCTATCGCACTTACCACAATAGCTCCTATCCTGATGTAGAAAGTCAGGTGATTGAACTGGTCGATCAGTGAAGCATTGGAAATCATTTCGAAATCATCCGGCTTTCGCGGCGGGACATTCCTGATCGCCCGGAGAATCGCCTCCACCTGGTCTTCGGTCTCGGCAAAAGTTTTCTGACTACTTGACTGAACGTAAATATCAAGACTCCTTCGTTCTCCGTAACGGGCAAAGAAAGTAGTAAGCGGTACCATCATGTATGGGTTTCCTTCACCGAGCACTGTCCCCTGGTTCTTTATGACGCCTACGACGGTGTAACCGATTCCATCCACTTTGACCTGCTGTCCAAGCGGATCGGAATGCGGGAAAAGAGCGCCGGCCATGTTCGGGTCGATTACACAGGCGAGACGTGAAACGTCGAGGTCACTCTGGGTTATCGCCCTGCCTTCACCGATCGGTTTGTCTTGCGCGGTGAAAATCTCGGGCGTGACGCCCATCAGGTCCACATTCGGGTTCGTTGATTGTTGGCCGTGTACGGCGATCATTCCGCCCTTGTCTGCCATGGCACCCACGCTGCTCGCCATAGTCGCCCGATTTCTCAGTTTGATCACATCCTCATACGTGAGATCCTTCCGGTTCCAGTACTTCCTCCACCACCCCGGCCCACCGGCGTGGAAGACCGGAAATTTCGTTATTTCGAACGTGTCTGAGCCTAGTGAGTTGAGTCTGCTCTCGATTGAGTTCTGCATAACCCGCATCGCGGTGGTCACAGCTATGATTGAGAAAACCCCCACGACGATGCCGAGAAGAGTCAGGATAGACCGCAGCTTGTTCGAGCGGATGGCTGCAAGCGCCATCAGGAAACTTTCCGACCATTCCGACCAGATGATGTTCCTATTCATATCTCAGCGCCTCCACCGGATCGAGTTTAGAGGCCCTTGATGCAGGTACAATGCCTGAGATCACGCCGACCGCAAGCGATATCAAGATGCCAAGGAACGCAAGAGAGATCGGCATCGACGTCGGAAGGAACTTGTCGACAAGCATGCTCAGCGGGTAAGAGAACGCGAGTCCTATCAATCCTCCTCCCAGACAGATGAGCGACGATTCGATCAGGAACTGTACCAGTATGGTTCGCCTCTTTGCGCCGAGTGCTTTCCTGATTCCGATTTCTTTTGTCCTTTCCGTCGCGAACCCGAAAGAGCTGGCAAATGCAAAGGAGGAGCTTCGCGGGATAATGAGGAAGATTAGAGGGTTGTCGCCGTTTCAGAAGGACGATTTCTCGATAAACGAGCAGAGCCTCCTGACGAGCGCCTTCGACAGAATCGCAGGCATAATAGGTGCGGTAGGACTCTTCATCACTGCCCTTTCGCTCTTTGTGGGAGGTATCGGTATAATGAATATCATGTTTGTGAGTGTAACAGAACGGACTAAAGAAATCGGAATCCGAAAGGCTCTAGGCGCAAAGAGACGAACCATACTGGTCCAATTCCTGATCGAATCGTCGCTCATCTGTCTAGGAGGGGGATTGATAGGACTTGGATTCTCCTATCCTTTGAGCATGCTTGTGGACAAGTTTCTTCCTACCTCGATGCCGATCTCTCTGGCGTTCATAGGCATCTTGATATCTCCGGCGTGGAAGACGGGAAATTTCGTTAT
>JAJYOS010000339.1 GCA_021796055.1 Bacteroidota bacterium | reverse complement strand
GAACATTTTCTGGCGGGGATAAGTTGTAATGATAATCGAGTCCAATCTCACCTATCGCCACCACCTTTGGATGAGAAGACATGTCGGCGATCCTGGCGAGCGATGCATCGTCGGCGCCGGCCGCGTCATGAGGATGGAATCCAACTGCGGCATAAACTCTCTCGAATCTCTCGGCGAGCGCGATGGCCTTTTCGCTGGAAGGGAGATCCCAACCCGGGACGATGACATGATCCACGCCAGCGCCCGATGACCTCTTCAGGGTCTCTTCAATGTCCTGGAATTTATCATGGTTGAGATGCGCGTGAGTATCGACTAAGTAAGTCATTTCTGCCTGCTATCCGTTGATGGAAGTGCGCGAGATTTATGATAATAAGTCAATGAATTTTCTATTTACAAGAATAAGTGCCTGCTGACTTCAACTTCGTGGACTCATTTCCAAGGCGAAGCTGCATCGTCATCCCTTTAGGCTTTTACTAATTTCGCTAAAACATGCGAAAAATTCACCGGGTCCGCTTCACGTTTTTGGGAAAATAGCTGCCTCTTCTACTAATTTGTCTTCATGATAACTTGTCCACATTATGGAGGCTGTGTGGCAAGTTGTCGCACTCGAACGTGTAATAATCCGACCATGACGGCCCAATTTCGCCAGAATATCTGATAATTGCAGGCACGGCATTTGACGTACCTCCTTATGAATTCCTCGGTTCAAACTAAGTCTGGCGGGCCCACGAAGAGATCCTTCGGACGAAACCGGCGGACAAACTTGCCTTTAGCACACAATGCGGGAGGAGAACAAGGATGATTGAAATCAGGATGCACGGCAGAGGCGGTCAGGGCGGGGTGATTGCCGCGAAGATTCTTGCATCTGCTATGTTCAAAGAGGGAAGGTTCGCTCAGTCATTTCCATCCTTTGGAGTCGAGAGAAGGGGCGCGCCGGTTCTCGCCTTCACCCGAGTCGATGACAAGCCTATCAGATTGAGGACAGCGATCTATGAGCCGGACCATCTAATCATTCTCGACGCGACTCTAATCAAATCCACGAACGTCTTCTCAGGTCTCAAAAGAGGAGGGACCATCCTGGTCAATTCAGCCGGTCCCGTTAGTCTTTTCAACTTCCCGTACGATTATCCGGCCGCTTCAGTGGATGCCGCCGCGATAGCCGTCAGGCACGGGCTTGGGACGAGAAGCATTCCGATCGTGAACACGGCGATTCTCGGAGCGTTCGCGAAGTTTTCGGGTCTCGTAGGGATAGAGGCTATCGTCGAGGCGATAAGGGAAGGGGTCCCTATGAAGCGGGATGAAAACGCGGCAGCGGCTCTTGAGGCTTACGATTCGGTGGAGTCCGTGGCCGATGCACCGGCCAATGGAAGTTTTCCTTCGGAGGATAATGGAACTATAACCGTAAAATAAGGGCGGCTGTTATGACCAAATATAAATTCACTACTGTCGAAGAGATGCCACCACTGGCGTTCTCTCTCGAATCGACTCGCGAGATACCGACCGGAAGCTGGCGCCATGTCCGTCCGGTCTATAGAGACAAGAATTCACCCTGCCATGTCACTTGTCCGGCTGGCGAAAAGATACCCGATTATTTCGAACTCGTTCGGCAAAAAAAATACAAAGAAGCATGGTACAAGATACTCGAGGATAATCCACTCCCCGGCGTTACGGGGAGAGTGTGCTACCATCCTTGTGAAGGACAGTGCAATAGAGCGGGCTATGACGGCGCTGTCGCAATACACAACATCGAACGTTTCGTCGCGGACAAGAATTTTAAGAACAGGAAACTTCCCGCAGCGGTAGAGGCCCGGAAGAGCGAGAAGGTTGCCGTTATCGGTTCAGGGCCGGCCGGTCTCTCATGCGCCTATCAGCTTTCGAGATTGGGATATCGATCAGTCATCTATGAGGCCGACCATGAGCCAGGAGGGATGTTGAGATATGGGATTCCTGATTACCGGCTGCCGAAAAAAATTCTCGATAAGGAGATTAAGGACATAGAAGCTCTCGGCGTCGAAATAATGGTCGATTCGAAAATCGGCGACAATGTGGCATGGAGCGAACTTGAGAGATATGATGCCGTATTTGTCGCGGTCGGCGCTACCCACAGCCGGAAGATTGGTGCACCCGGCGAGGACCTGAAAGGTGTCTACACCGGCATCGACTTCCTCAGGGAGCTGAGCACAGGGAATGTACCGAAGGTCGGACGCCAAGTGCTGGTGCTCGGCGGCGGCAATACGGCAATAGACGCTGCGAGGAGTGCGTTGCGCCTCGGCAAGCGTGTCACGGTTCTTTATCGGCGGACAAGGGTGGAGATGCCCGCTGTGCCGGAGGAAATCGAAGAGGCAGAAAAGGAAGGCGTGCATTTTGAATTTCTGGTCACTCCCGTCAAAATATCAGGGAGCAAAGGCAAAGCGTCTGAAATTGAGCTGATGAAGATGCAGCTCGGCGAGCCGGATGAAAGCGGGAGAAGAAGACCAGTTCCGGTCATAGGATCTAATTTTTCAATGCGGGCCGACACGATCATATCCGCGATTGGCGAAGAACCGGATCTGTCGTTTCTTCCGTATTCGTTTCTAAGGAAGGGTATAAGACTATTTGTCGATGATGAGCATACAACCGGAGTCCCCGGTATTTTTGCGGGCGGAGACGCCGCCACAAATCCGAACGGAACGGTCGTAAACGCGATCCGGGCGGGGAAAGAAGCGGCTATCTCTATTCACGAGTTTCTCGGATGGCGCTCAAGATCGAATGGCGTATCTCACGACGCTGTCAAGCCGGAAGAGGTAAACACATTTTATTTTCCACATGAGGGCCGCGTCGAAGTTCCGAGGATAACTGTACAAAAAAGTAAAACGACTTTTTCGGAGGTCAACAAAACATTGACGGAGGAGCAGGCACTCACCGAGGCAGAGAGGTGTTTCACATGCGGCACCTGCCTCCACTGCGATGTATGTATGACTTTCTGTCCCGATGTCGCTATCAGCAAGGATGAATCGGGTGAATACACGATCGATTACGAGCATTGCAAAGGTTGCGGAATCTGTGTCAACGAATGTCCGCGTGGGGCGATGGAGCTCGTTCCTGAAGGGGCGAGGGAAGCGGTTGAGGAGGTGGAACACATATGATGGAGAAAAATGTGGCAAATACAAAAAGAGACGGCTTGCTGCATCCTTCTATTGACAAGGTCGTGGTCATCGAGGGTACTCACGCTGCCTCACACGCGGTGAAGCTCGCCAGAGTGCAGGTGATAGCCGCTTATCCCATTACACCTCAGACAAGCGTTGTCGAGAAACTGTCAGAAATTGTAAGCGACGGCGATCTCGATGCGAAATTCATAAAAGTCGAATCCGAGCATTCCGCGATGGCGTGCTGCATCGGTTCCTCGATCAGCGGCGCGCGTGCCTTCACGGCCACGTCATCCCAGGGTCTCGCGCTCATGCACGAACTCCTTCATTGGGCGGCGGGGAGCAGACTCCCGATTGTCATGGTCAATGTAAACCGCGCGATGGCTCCTCCGTGGTCCATATATGTGGACCACAACGACAGCCTTTCGCAGCGCGATACCGGTTGGCTCCAATTCTATGCGGAAAGCAATCAGGAAGTTACAGACACGGTATTGCAGGCGTACAAGATTGCCGAGACTGTTTCTCTGCCGGTTATGATCAACCTTGACGCTTTTGTGCTGAGTCATACTTCCGAGCCGGTGGCTCTTCCTAAACAGGAGATCGTTGACGAGTTTCTGCCGGCGAGGAAAGCCTCATTCAAGATAGATACGTCGGATCCTAAGGCTTTCGGGGCGCTGATTGGTCCGGAAGCGTACATGGAAATGCGCTACAAGCTGTACCGGGCCATGGAGGACGCGAGAAGCGTCATAAGGGAAGTGGACCGTGATTTTGCCGAGAAGTTCGGCCGCTCATACGGCGGACTGGTCGAAGAGTATATGACTGAAGATGCCGAAACGGTCCTGATTACATCCGCGACTGCCGTCAGTACCGCAAGGATCGCGGTCGATGAGTTGAGGAGCATGGGGTTTCCTGTCGGGCTCATGAAGTTACGCGTCTTCAGACCGTTCCCTGTTGATGAAGTACGGGAGCTCGCGAAACATGTCAGGAAGATCGGCGTCATGGACCGCAACGTGTCGTTCGGCGCGACAGGGATTATTTACCAGGAGACGAAAGCGGTCTTGTACAACGCGGCTGACAGGCCAAGCGTGTTCGGGTTCATCGCGGGACTCGGCGGACGCGACATAACTCCTGAAACGATTAAGGAGATTTTTTCATACCTGATGAATCACGACGAGCCTGAAAGTGAGTCCGTTTGGGTAAGTCTGAAGACATCCGATGCAGATCAGGGAGCGCGGCCCTTTCCTGAGACGGGTGCCGGAATTCGAAGATCAGAGGGAGTCAAATAAATGGGACAGATAAAGTATCAGTTGCCTCCGGACGAGGTCCTGGCTCCGGGGCATTTTGCGTGTCCGGGATGCGGAGCGACTTTGACTATGAGATATGCACTTAAGGCCCTCGGGAGGAAGACGGTAGTGGTGATTCCGGCGTGCTGCTGGTCCGTCATTGACGGGCCGGTGCCGTACTCCGCGGCCGGAGTACCTGTCTTTCACACGGCGTTCGAGACTGCGGCGTCCACAGCGAGTGGCGTCAAAGCGGGGCTTGACGCTCAGGGCGACCATGAAACGACCGTCCTTGCCTTTGCGGGCGACGGAGGCACATTTGATATTGGTTTGCAGGCGTTGTCAGGAGCGGCGGAAAGGAACGAAGATTTCATTTATATATGCTATGACAACGAAGCCTATATGAATACCGGAATTCAGAGGAGCTCTGCGACGCCGTTCGGCGCGTGGACCACGACAACACCCGCCGTATCCCCGAAGGCGGAAAAGAAAAAGAACATAATAGAGATACTTGCCGCTCACCGGATACCATATCTCGCTACCGCTAGCGTCGCTTATCCAGACGACATGATCGCGAAGATCCGGAAAGCGAAAGATATCCGCGGGTTCAAATTCATACATGTATTCTCGCCGTGTCCTCCCGGTTGGAAATTTGAGCCGGAAGATTCAATAAAGATTTCCCGGATGGCGATCGAAAGCAAGGTGTTTCCCTTGATTGAAATAATCGACGGAATAGATTACGCGCTGTCAAAAGAACCCGACGGCATTCCCGTTCGTGATTACATTAAGATGCAGGGAAGGTTCCGCCACCTCAACGACGAGCAGATCGGGATAATTCAGGCGAACGTCACCGAGGACTGGGAAAGGTTGCGAGCGAAATTTGCGCCGACAAGAAAAGTTAGTCGTTCAAGGAGAGATGAGTCCACAGGCGAAAACAAATCGTCTCAAACACGAAGCGTCACGCGGACAAAGAACGCCAGGAAGAGAGCTCAAAAATCGCGTGGATGATTTGCAGTCAAAAAATGAGCGTGATGCTGCGGCCTTTTTCGTGCTTGACTCCGTGATATTAAGAGGGTCGGTCACTGCCTAACAAGCTAGTAGTCCCAGTATATCCGGAGGTTGTCTCGAAGTTCTTCAGAATAAACTTGCAGTGAATCAATTGGAGGAAGCGTGCCGAAGTTCAAGATAAGGAATGGAAATCAGATGATCGCCGAGGGAGCAATCGCTGCCGGCTGCAAGTTCTTTGCCGGTTACCCGATCACCCCCGCGTCGGGAATTTACAAATCCATGATAGACGAACTTCCGAAGCGCGGCGATGTCGCCATAGGCGCCCCTGATGAAATCTCCGCCCTCGCCTTTTGCGTCGGCGCTTCTCAGCGCGGCTTCAAGGCGATGACGGCAACATCGGGACCTGGATTCTCCTTGATGATTGAAACGCTCCAGTACGCGGTGATGACCGAAACGCCGCTTGTGATCGCTCTCGTCCAGAGACTTGGCCCATCGACTGGTGGAGCAACTCAGGGAGGACAGGGCGACGTCCTGCTGGCGGGGAACGCCATCGGCGGCGGTTACACCATACCCGTCTTCTCCCCGTCCACACCGGTCGAATCTTTCGAGCTTACGATCCATGCCTTTAATGTCGCCGAGAGGCTCCGCACTCCGGTCATTTTGCTGACCGACAAAGAAGTCGGGATGACGTCCGAGAATGTCGATTACTCGGCGCTTCCGCAATCAGGTATCGTCGACCGGAAGCTCTTTGTGCGAAGCAACGGCGAAACATACGGAAGTTATCGATTCTTACTTCCTGATGAGGTACCGGAATTCGCGCCGATCGGCGGGAGAGAGAAGGTGACCGTCACCGGCTCCGCGCATGACAAAAGCGGGCGGCTTCAGAAAAATTCTCCTGAGACAATTGAAGTCCTCAGGCATCTTCATGAGAAGGTGGTCGCTAATTCGGAGGAAATCATCCGGCTCGACATTGATGCGGTTGACGGAGCTGATGTAATTGTGATCAGCTACGGAGTTAGCGCCCGCACTTCGATAGAGGCCGTGGCGGCATTACGCGCTAAGGGCGAACGTGTTTCGTTCTGCAATCTGCATACGCTTTTCCCGATTCCGGAAAAGGAAATCAAAAAGGCGGCTGGGAACGCGAAGAAAGTCGTGGTTGTCGAAGAGAATATCGTGGGGTTGTACAGGACTCAGATCGAACGATTGTTCCCGGATAAAAAAGTTTCGGGCGTAAATGCGGTCGGGAAGATGATTACCCCCGGCGATATTGAAAAGGAAATCTTGTCGAAAAACTAATGGAGCATAAATGTCAGTTGTAATGACTCCGAAGTCGGTGAAGAGAAACAGTTACCTGAAGGTGACTCAGAAATTTCCGTTCTGTAAGGGGTGCGGTCACCATCAAATAACGAAGGCGATCGACGGTGCGCTTGTTCGCCTCAATCTTGACCCGCGCAACATCAACATAACTAGTGACATAGGATGTGTCGGTCTCGTCGATTCGTTATTCCAGGATGTCCATTCGCTTCATACGACGCATGGAAGGTCCACGGCCTTCGCAACGGGGGTGGAGATTGCCGACTCCATACTTGGCGACTCAAAGCTTAAGAACCTCGTGGTAATCGGAGACGGCGGAGCAGAGCTCCTCTGAATT
>JAJYOS010000338.1 GCA_021796055.1 Bacteroidota bacterium | reverse complement strand
CGCCCCTTTCACATCGAGGGGCGATTTCTTCCCGCTGACGGGCCTCAGCTCGAAGACAGAGCCATCCCGACGTTTGATGAGGACGCGTCCTTCCTTCTTTGCCTTGTCAAGTAAATTAGCCAGCTTCTTCCCTGCCTCGCTATACGTGAATGTCTCCACTTCAAGTCCTCTCCACCAAATATAACCACCGAGGCAAGAAGACGCAGAGATGAAAGACTGGTAAACTCTTAGTGTCTCTGCGTCTCCCGTCCGTTAATATGGAATGGGGCAATATGGGAGGTTATCATAGGAGTAAGAACCAGTCGTTGCAAGGAATAAAGTGGCGGAGCAATCCCCTAAACGAAACCACAAAATAGCGGATTGCCACGTCCCGATCATGCTTCGCATGACCGGGACTCGCAATGACGGGTGCTTCTGGGAGAGTCCTGGCGGTGAAACTAATCGTCCCGGGCTTACAGCACCTGGTTTATGAACGACTCGAAGAGCTCCTGCTTGCCGCTCGTCTTCTTCGGCTCGCCGTTCTTCATCGCATAGGCGTGTAGATCCTTGAGTTTCAGTTTGCCCTTCTCGAATTCCGCGCCTTTGCCGGAATCGAACGAAGCGTATCTCTGCTTACGCAGCTTCGAGTAGTCGGTTTCTTTCAGAACTCTGTCCGCCGTCATCAGGGCACGAGCGAAGTTGTCCATGCCGGTGATGTGCGCGATGAACATGTCTTCGAGGTCGGTCGAATTCCTGCGGACCTTCGCGTCGAAGTTCGTTCCACCGGTCGTGAAACCGCCCACATCGAGGATGACGAGGAGAGCTTCGGTAAGCTCGTAGATGTTCGTAGGGAACTGGTCGGTATCCCATCCGTTCTGGTAATCGCCGCGGTTCGCGTCGATGCTCCCGAGGAAGCCGGCGTTCGCTGCGAACTGCAACTCGTGCTGGAATGTGTGTGAGGCGAGCGTGGCGTGGTTGACCTCGATGTTCAGCTTGAAATCCTTCGTCAGATTGTACTGCCGCAGGAATCCAATCACAGCAGACGCGTCGAAATCATACTGGTGCTTCATCGGCTCCATCGGCTTCGGCTCGATGAGAAATGTACCCTTGAAACCCTGCTTCCTTCCGTAGTCTCTTGCCATGCTGAGGAAGGTCGCCATGTGGTCGAGCTCTCTCTTCATGTTGGTGTTCAGGAGCGACATATATCCTTCGCGGCCGCCCCAGAACACATAGTTGGCACCGCCAAGCGCTATCGTTGCATCGATGGCATTCTTCAGCTGAGCGCCGGCATACGCGACGACGGAAAAATCGGGGTTCGTGCCGGCACCGTTCATATACCTGATGTTAGAGAAGAGATTTGCGGTCCCCCAAAGCAATTTCACGCCTGACGCTTTTTGTTTTTCCTTCGCGTAGTCGACTGTCGCCGCCAGCCTCTTTTCGGATTCGGTGACGGTCTCGCCTTCCTGTACGAGGTCGAAATCGTGAAAGCAGTAGAAGGGCGCGCCGAGCTTCGTGATGAACTCGAACGCCGCATCCATCTTCTCCATCGCCCGGCCGATCGGATCTTCATGTTTCAGCCACGGGAGCTCTCGCGTGCTCGGTCCGAACGGGTCTGCGCCGCTCTCGCCGAACGAATGCCAGTACGCAACCGCGAAGCGGAAATGATCCTGCATCTTTTTCCCGGCGACGACCTTCTCCGGGTCGTAATACTTGAACGCCAGCGGATTCTTCGACTCCTTGCCTTCGAAGTTTATCTTCCCGATTCCGGGAAAAAACTCTTTCGCTCCAACAGTAACTTTGAGTGCCATTTCAATCAACCTCTAGATTTTAGTTTTGAGTTCAGTAAACTCAACCAATCCGAATATCCGGAAAGATAGGCGCCGGCATTTTTCGTGTCCGGCTCGACGGTTGCGATCTTCTTTAAATTCGTGAACGCCTCCTTGACATCCCTATAAATTCCCGCACCGACTGCCGCCGCCCTTGCGGCGCCCACTGAGCCATCCGTATCGTACATGTTGATCGTCGCGCCGGAGAGCGTGGCCAGCGTCTTCGTGAACACCGGACTCAGGAACATGTTTGCATGTCCCGCGTTGATCTCCGCCGCGTTCATCTCGAGTTGTTCCATGATGTCGATGCCGTACTTGAACGAGAATGCGACTCCTTCGACGATCGCACGCACCGTCTCGGCGAGCCCGTGAATATTGAAGTTCAGGTGCTCCAGCGACGCGCCGGGATCCTTGTTTACCAGCATTCTCTCCGCGCCGTTTCCGAAATTGATGAAGCGAAGTCCCTTTGATCCGACCGGCGCTTCTTCCGTTAAACCGTTTAACTCCAAATACGAAATCGAATTTCCCGTAAGCTTCCTGATCCAGCTGTAGGCGATTCCCGTCCCGTTGATGCAGAGGAGGATTCCGAAACGGTTTTTCTTTTTCGAATGGTTCACGTGGGCGAAAGTATTCACGCGTGTTTTCGGATCGTACTTGATGGCCTTGCTTATTCCGTAAACGACTCCGGATGTGCCTGCTGTCGACGCGACTTGTCCGGGTTCGAGGACGTTGAGAGAGAACGCGTTGTTCGGCTGGTCGCCGGCGCGGTATGTGACTTTGGTGCCGGCTTTGAGCCCGAGCTCCGACGCCGCCGTCGCCGTGAGCTCACCCTGGTCACCGAATGTCGGGACGAGTTCAGAGACAAGGCTCCGGTCGATCTTGTACTGGCCGAGGACGGTTTCCGAAATCGAGTTGGAGACGAAGTCCCAGAGGATCCCTTCCGATAGTCCGGACATAGTGGTACAAGTTTCGCCGGTCATCTTCATCGCGATGAAGTCGCCGGGAAGCATGAACTTGTCGATCTTCGCGTAGAGCTTCGGTTCTTTTTCCTTTACCCATCTCAGCTTTGAAGCTGTGAAGTTGCCCGGCGAGTTCAGCATCCTCCTAAGACATTTCCTGTGGCCGATTGCGTCGAACGCTTTTTCTCCGATAGCCACCGCTCTGCTGTCGCACCAGATTATCGACGGCCTGAGCGGTTTTTGTTCCTTGTCGACGACGACGAGGCCGTGCATTTGATATGAGATTCCGATCGCCTTGATGTCGGAAGGACTCACGGATGATTTCGAGAGGACTTCGCGCGTCGCGTTCTTCACTGCGTCCCACCACATTTCGGGATCCTGTTCCGCCCAGCCGGCCTTCGCCGCGATCATCGGCATCTCGGTTTGCGGATATGTGCTTTGTGCGACGGCGACGCCTCTTTCGGTATCATAGAGCGCCGCTTTGATAGATGAACTTCCTACGTCAAATCCGAGTGTAAACATTCACAACCTTCCAATGGAGTTTTGCGGTCTGTTTTCAATAAGTTAAGAAAAAAAACTCAAGAATTGTGCAATAAATTTGAAAATTTGAACCGGTTTTTCTATTCGGCGAATTTTCGATGCCCGCCGACCGAATGAGACCTCAAAGGCAAGTCTATCACAGCCACAAACGAACAAGAAACCTCTGGGTTCATATCTAAGATAGGGGTCGCTCTATTTAGAGGGCTCATAAGAACAAGCCCGATGATAGCGTACGGTTCGAAGGACACCTCGATATATCTCATATAAAGACGCGGTCTTTCGGACGCTGACAAATCTCGGAAGAATTATTCACTCTTCGATGACAACCTATCTCGCGCGCGAGAATACATTGCTCCCACGATTAGATTCAAATGAAAGGCAAATACGCCGTGAAATATCGAAATTTAAAAAGACCGATCATACTTTTATGGCTCGTGATGCCGGCAATCTGCGGATTTTTCTTCGGCGGATGCTTCACGCTCATCGGGATCGGCATCGGAATGACAGCCGACCGCGACTCGGAAAAAGATTCCCACACGGAATTGACCGCTCTCGAACCGGGAACAGAATTGGTCGTGACTATGAACGATTCGAGTGTCGTGATTGGGCGGTTCCGTCAGAAGACAAGTGTAGATCCCCCGGTGTACCACATGAAATATGATACCGCTCGACTGGAGATATCCACGACCTTCCGGATGCCGGCGCTTTATGCGACAGAGACATTGACAGATCATGTCGGGAACAAAATAACCGGAGATCTTCTCGGGTTCGACATTCTCGATGATCGCGCTCCCGTCATCATGTTGCACCATGCCGATGACGACAATCCCTACCTCGTCAGACTCGCGCTCCTTGAAAGCATCGAGGATTCAAGCGGCTCGCGAGTCGATCCACGGGAAATTCTTCGCCTCATCAAAGAGAACAAAATCCCGGTCGAAACAGATGCGATGATCGTGGAAAGGGACAATACGCAAATCAGAATTGATCCGCGTGATGTGAGCAGTATCCGAGCAAGAAAGCCTCAGGGAGCATGGCTTCTGGGGGCTTGCGTTGGAGCTGTGGTCGACGTCGGATTGATCGTCCTGATGATCGACTCCTTCCGCAGTAATTTCAGCCCGTCGATCCGGTGGGAGTGACACTGACCGCAGACCGTCTGCCGTGAAGATTTATAGAACCGGCTTTCTAGAGAAAGGTATGAAGGAAAATGGAACACTTCGAAAGAAACAAGAATATTGTATTGTTCGCCGCGGCTTTATTTGCTCTTTCCTGCAACGCCGTGCTGTTCAGTGGTTGCACCCTGCTGGGGGTGGGTACCGGTTTGGTGGTCGATTATCGTCCTCCCAGGGAGATAAAGTCATCGGCCGTCGACACGGTGACGCCGGGTACCCGGATGGTCATCGTGCTAGCGGATCATGAGAGAATGGTTGGCCGATTCGTCGGAACAGACTGTACATTCCCCCCTCACTACGTTGAAGCATACGACAGTGCCCGTCGACTGATCGGTACCATGCAGTTGCCCGCCTTCGGGGACAGCGTAAAAGTATTCGATGTTTCGGGAACAGAGTACTCCGGTGAGTTTACCGGCTTCAGCAGGTCACAATTTTCTCTGCCGAGTTTCGGCCTTGACGATCCGTTACCATTCGTCTTTTTCAAGGAAAGAAGTCCGACCGGATCGGCATTGCAGACCGTTGTGGCGGTCAGACTGATAGAGAACATGAATGGAAACAAGATTGACCGCCAACGGATTTCCGCTCTCCTCGAAGATCACGCGTTTCCGACGCCGGCGAAATGGATAACGATCGCCGGCGATCAAACAATCGGTCACGTTAGCTTCCAGGACGTAACAGATTTCAGAATAGACGAAGCCGACGTCAAGTCACACAACGGCTGGTGGATTGGGGGGATGATTGGAGTCGTGTTCGATGCGGTGATTTTCCTCATTATCATACCATATGCGATGGAGCACCCTTGAATTCTCCGGCCGAATACTGTGAATCTGCCGGAAGTCTTTTGAAGCAGAATTTGAGCTCCCGTCGAAGCAGACCCACATACCATCTCATCTCCATGAATTGACACCCGCACCATCTCCGATGACCGGGAACGCAGAGATCCTCAGCCTCGCGCATCCCATCGGCACGAGGGTAACCTTCTCGACAGGCTCATCCGATTTCACCGGACTCTCCTGCAGCGACCCGACCATACCGTTGCTCTCCAGTTTCCACTGAGGTATGAGTCTTCCATCGGCCGTCAACTCAATCGGTGCGGTGTCCAGGTCAAACGGCTGTTTCGCCAGAGGACCTGGTTTCTCGACGACTTGGAATGACCGTGATGGATCCTTGACATCGACAACAAGTCCGTAATTCCATTTCGTAGTGGGAAACACCTCGTAAGCCGGCCACTTCTCGGTCCCGCCGTACTTCACCCATTTCTCTCCAATCTTCAGCGAGTACGCCAGCGGACCGCGCATAACGGATACGGAGTTCATATCTTTCGTCCAGACCTTCACAGATATTTGCATCGGAAGGGTAAGTGTAACGACGTCGCCGTTTTTCCATTCCCTTTCGAGTGAGACCCATGTGTCGGGACCCGCCGCGGCTTCAACCGAATTGCCGTTTATTTTCACATCCGCGTGCTTGCACCAGCCGGGAATTCGAAGCATCAGCGGGAATCTTGCGGGAGAAGGCGCAGAAATTTTGAATTCAATCGCTCCTCTGAAAGGATAATCTGTCGACTCGGCTATTCGCACCTGTGTTCCCTCTCCGACCTTCAATTCGACACTGCTCGGTGCGTAGAGGACCGCCGCGACGCCATTGTTCGCTGTTGCCATCCAGAGGTTCTCCGCGAAATAGGGCCAGCCGAACGCGACGTTGTGCTGGCAGCATCTGTAATCCCACGGGTCGTACGAGAACATGTCTCCATCGTTCTCGATCATCGGCGCCTTCTTGGCCGTGTCGAGCTGCACCTGGTTCGGGGCGGTGAAGTAATGGAGCCCCTTAAGGTCGGGAGTCATGGAAGCGGGAAGAGAATTGAAAGCGACAGTCTCGCAGCGGTCAGCCCAGATCGGCTTTCCCGTGATACGTGTCAGCATTTCCGTGCTGTGCATCATCTCGACCATCGTGCATGTTTCCGTAGCCTGCCTCGCGCCGGTGTAACCTACGCGACAATCTTCGTCGGCGCCGTAGAGACCTCCCGGTACCTGGCCGTATATATCGATCACCGAATCGTAATCGTCGATAGTAGACCGGAGGTAACGACGATCATTCGTTATCTGGTAATACTCTGCCGGCTCCCTGAATCCTTCGGCGAGATTCACGCCGTGCCATGTCGGGATCCCTCCCTCCCAATCGGCGGTCCTCTCGTGGTTAACTCTTGCGACATCAAGAAGCCACTTCTCGCCGGTTTCATTATATAGCCAGATGATGTGTTCCAGGTTGTCGCCGCCGCGCCACTTCTGCCAGCTCCCCGGAAGTATGTTCGCGAGAGGCTGACGGCTCATCCATCTGAAATAACGCAGCATGAACGGGATGACGCGCTTATCGCCCGTCGCCTCGTAATAACTTCTCATCACGAAAAGCATCAGCATGTTCGGCCAGATGTCGTGATTGGTCAAGTTGACTCTCGGTCCGAACCATCCGCTCGAATCCTGGCTCGCGAGCGTCGAGTCGATCCACCTTTTTGACTCGTCGATTATTCTCTTGTTGTGCAAAATATAACCGAGGTCCGTGTACCCACGCAGCCAGTAAGGGAGTTCTTCCCAGCCGTAGTCTCCCTCTCCCTC
>JAJYOS010000337.1 GCA_021796055.1 Bacteroidota bacterium | reverse complement strand
CCCTCGCGTGAAGGAAGATTGTCACGCACGCTTTTCCGCATCCGAAATATGAGCTTGAATTCGCCGATAACCTGGAGGAAGCAGCAGCACGGGCCTTCTCCAACCACATTGACATGTTTATCGTGGATTCAAAATATGCAGACGACACGAAGGTTAACTCCATAAGACATCATGTCCCGACGTTGGTCGTTGAGCCGGAATTCATCCACGTCGGTGGTGATGATCCGGACACATTCAAGGAAGCGACAAGAATGAAGACCGCCGCCGAGAAATTGCTTCGCAAAAATTATATCAACTGGATTATCGACGCACTAGAGTATTCCAGTTAGCTCGACCACTGAGGAGGCTATTCTTTGAGCGAGACTATACTGTACCTTGCAGCTGCTTTTTCTCTCCTTCTTACCGTTGCGTACTGGATTGCAAGAAAGCGGCAGAAACTGGAAGCCGAGCTTCGATCTGCACGGAGGATCGAATCGCTCGCAGGCTTGAGAATCTCGAATTCCTATTCGCTGGAAGAAGTCCTGAAAGAGATTCTGACAACTTTAACGCGCGCATACGCTTCACGAGGAGGCGTACTCGAATTTCATGGAAGGAGACTCGGTGATTTCTCAATCAAGATTGGAGAGAAAGAAAGAAGTGAGTTCTCATCACTTGAGAAGAAACACGGTGAATCGACCGCTATGGGCGACCATCCCGCCGGACCGCGTAAATATGGCGAGACGAGGGAAGGACACGTCGCGTTCGTTATCAACGACGATACCTTCTTATGCCGCGTCGATCTCGAAGGAGGCGTCATGCCCGCTCATAGCGAGTACTGGTATATACAGGAATTGATGCGGGAAAAGATTTCCTGGATCATGAACGAGAAACTCAACCAGACCGCAAAAACCGCATTAAAAGAGATCGGAATACCGTACGCGGCTTTGGACAGCAACGGGAAGATCCTCTTCAGCAACAACGATGCCGCAGAAGCTCTGCAGAGCGTGGATGAAGCTGAACTCCGGAAGGCAATCGGGGAGTTGAGCGAGACAAGGACGGAGCAGATTCTGTTCACCTCCGAGAAGAGTAAAAGGAAAGTCTTGATAAGAAGGGTCGACAAGGAACTCTTTGCCGCCTTCTTCCCGCCGGATGCATCGGACAACCTGACCGGCAGACAAGGGGCGGTTGAGTCCCTGCTGTTTCAGGCACTGGATGATTTCAGCATGGGAGTGGTCGTCCTGAGCAGAGATGACCGCCGGAAAGACTCACAGTACAGGATCACGAACATAAACAGTGCGTTCTACAGGATTTTCGGCCTGGACGGCTCTAACGCGCAATCGGATGAAGTAGAGGAGATCCTGTCGGCAGCGCTGGGGCCGGAGGAAACAAAGAAATTTTCCGTCGGCGGAACCCATTCCACAACGGACTTCTCGTATATGCGGCGCGACGGCCTGAGAGTTCGCGCGCGGCTGACTGTCGTCAAGGGACCTGACGACTCACGCCTCATTGTCTTTGAGCCAGTGGAGAACACTCATCTTCTTATGTCGTCTTACCGGCAGCTGATCAACGCCGCGCACCACCTTTTTGCGACGGGAGACGTCCGTTTATACCTGAAGGAAATCAGAGACGCCACCCATTCGGACGGAATAGCCCTCGCCAGGCGTACGGCGGATATGAAGGGGTTCGAGCTGGCTGAAAAGGTGGGTTTCATAATAAACGTGCCGCAGCTGCTCCTTGAAGATTTGCCGAGCCGAGATTTGATAAATTCACAAGGGTACCTTGTCGTTCCTCTGAAGGGACGCGATACGGTTACCAACGCGCTGATCGCGCTGAAACCCAACGAAGAGGCGATTGAAATATTCATCGTGGGCGCAAAGGTTCTTGAAGCCCACAATATCCTGCAAAGGGAAAACTATGAACTTCATCTTCAGAATGCCCGGTCTCTTGCCGAGGCAAAGCGTGCCGATGAGGCGACGAGGTCGAAGTCCGAGTTCCTTGCCAGCATGAGCCACGAAATACGCACACCGTTGAATTCGATAATCGGATTCGCAGACATAATTCATTCGGAGTCGAACGACCTGGCGGCCGGGCTCCTGAGTGAGTTCAGCGGGAACATCGTCGCCGCCGGCAAACATCTATTGAGCCTGATAAACGACATTCTTGACCTGACAAAAGTAGAGACTGGAAAAATGAAACTTGACCTGCAGGAGTTTTCACTCAACGAAGTCGTCGAGAGCATTAGGAGAATCCTAAAACCGCTTCTCGACAGAGGCCACGTAAGCCTGGAGACCCGAATCGAAGATGGCCTGGATGTCTTCGTCGCGGACACCGTGAAATTCAAGCAAATCCTATACAATCTCCTCAACAATGCCATCACCTACAGCCCACAGGGGAGCACCGTGAAGCTGGATATTGCCAGGTCGGCAGACGGAATCGAGATGAAGGTGATAGACACAGGTGCCGGCATAAAGAAGGAAGACATGGACAAGCTCTTCAGACCTTTTGCACAGCTCAACAAGAAGAACGGAGGAAGCGGACTCGGCCTCCTCCTGACGAAGCGACTCGTCGAGCTCCATGGAGGAGTGGTCTGGATGGACAGCGAGTACGGCAGGGGCACTACTGTCGTTTCATATCTCCCGAACTGTCCCGACGGAGCCCTCGACAGGAAACGACAGGAAACTGTTCCCGACGATGAGGGACAGGTGTTGTTTTTGACGACCGATGATCACCTGTACGAACTGATGGCCACCGTGGTAGATGGCATGGGATTTACGCTCACGAAGGTGGATCCGCAATCGGTCGGAGAGGTTGCCGCTTCGACAAACGAGAACACTGTCTGGGTAATAGACGCCTCGCCGGAGAATCTGAACGGCGACATACTTTCGGCCTTCAAAGATGCATCCAAAGTTCTGCTTCTCACCGAACCCGAGGAGATAAGGTCCATCTCGGATCTGTTGTCCACCGGGCCTTTCGGAATCGAATACGAGAGCAGGGTGAGCTTCATCGACCGAAGGAATTTCACGAAGAGTGAATTGCTGGCGGAATTGAGCACAGCCGGACATTAGAAGAACCGGCAGCGAATTTAAGCCCCCTCGAGCTGGTGCCGCCCGTTTGTGCGCCGGGTGGCGCCAGCTTTCCTTTTTATGAGTTCATGAACAAGTTCTTTCGCATCGAAGCAGTACTTCCCGGCTTCGACTGCCGAGGATATTCGGGCATAAATCGGATAACTGACCCCGCACCCCGCCATCAAAACCCGTGCGTCTTTCCTGTTAAACAGGTTATCCCGTCCGCCGGAATATCTCAACTCGCCCTGTGAAAGCATCAGTATCTCGTCCGCAAACGGGAGCAGGAAATTCAGATCGTGCGTGACGATAACGACTGTTTTTCGGAGGCCCTTCGCATGAGAAATCAAACTACCGAGATAAGCCTTTTCGCGCTGAGACAGTCCGGCTGTGGGCTCATCCAGCGCAAGAACCGGCGTGTCCATCGCCATTGAGCCGCCGATAGCTACAAGCCTCCTCAGGGCATAGTTGAGCGAGAGAGGATTCACTTGCAGGTAGTTCTCAAGATGGAGAATCTCCGACACAACATCGACAAGTGAGCCGTCGCCCATTATGTTCTCGCTTCCAAACCGCAATTCCTTCATCACCGTGGATGCGAACAGCTGGTCGTCCGGGTTCTGAAAACTGAGTGCGCAATAGCGCGCCAGCTCGCTGACCCTTTTGTCCCTCGTGTTTACGTCTTCAAGCCGCACGTCGCCTTGCGTCGGCTTGAGAATTCCGTTCATCAGTTTCAAGAACGTACTCTTACCCGAGCCGTTATGCCCTACCACAAGCGCAACCGAACCCGGGCTTATCTCGCACGAAACATTCTTCAACGCAGTCTTTGACGGATATGAGAACGACACTCCATCGTAGACAATCTTCATCGAATCCCTCGCAGTGCAGCAATAGCAGATTTATAACTCAATTCGTATCGCTTCGTACTGTCCTCCATGTCAGGATGCTTTTCTTTCACGGCTTCGGAAACACATCTGGTCCATGCGGGGAGCTCAACATGCTCTTCTATTCCGGGCTCAAGTATGCGCCCGAAAGCACCGTCGGCTATGACCTCGCCTTCGGACAGGACGACGACTCTGTCTGCTACCTTTAGAGTAAGGTATGGATCGTTTTCCGCAATAAGCAGGGCTATTTCTTTCTTTAGTTCTGCAAGGACATCGGCCAAGTGAGCAGCGCTCTCCGGATCAAGCTGGCTGATTGGTTCGTCGAGGATGAGCAGTGCGGGTTTCATGGCAAGGGCGGTCGCCAGAACAACCTTCTGCTTCTCGCCGCCGGACAGTTCGAGAGGATTGCGGTCGGCCAGATGCCCAATTCCGATCCTTCCCAGTGCCTCTTCGACTCTCCGAATAATCTCGTCTCGCGGCAAACCTTTGTTTTCACAGGGAAAAGCGACCTCCTCAAAAACTGTCGAGCGAAGATACGTTATCTGTGCATAGAAATTTTGCATGACTATAGCGGTGCCCCCGTTCGAAGCGGAGTCTACCTTCCTCATGATCTCCCCGCTTGTTACCGCCGCCGGATACGACGCAAGAGAATCTGCAGCGGCCAGACAAAGCGTAGATTTGCCCGCGCCGCTGAGCCCGCTCACCACCAGGCTCTCTCTTTCGTTTATTTCAAGGTCGATGTGCTTCAACGCCGGAGCGGAACCTTCCGAGTACGCGAGCGAGAAATCCATGAAAGATATGAGCATCAGGCGAAAAGTCTCCGCAGCGTGATTACTACAACGGCAGCCAGGAGGATTCTGCCGGTTATCAACCCCGTCCTGTCGACTTCGATTTTGACAAGAGGTGTCGCCTGCCCGCGCAGCACACCCTTCTTCCCGGAGAAATTCGTCGCCTGCAATGCTATGCCCCTGTCGAGACTTTCGGCAATGTACGAATAGGAAAGCGGTACGAGAAGAGGAAGGAGATATTTGGCCCGCACAAATATGTTCCTCGTCGTATCCAGCCCGCGGGCCGATTGCGCAATGTAGATTTTCTGAAGCTTGTCCCGCATCAAATGAACCATGGCGACCGAAAGAAGATAGATATAGACGAATCGTCTGTCCATTCCTTCCGATATCAGATATTCCGATATCGTTTCCGATTTAACTCTTGAGAAGAAGAACCCGATGGATATCACGATCAGCATCAGTCTGACCGCCACTCGGGACGCGAACAGAAGACCGTCATCCTTGAACTTCAGGGGACCGAGAGCGAATACGACATTGCCTGTAAAGAACATTCCGTTTACGAAGAACCCTATCAGTATAAGCGGGAGTACGAATTTCAGGAAACCGCGATAAATCTTCTTCCGGTCGGGAGAGAGCGCAGTGACGACCATCAGCCCGGCAAGTAAGGGTAGCTGCCACTCCAGTTTGAATCCGAACGCCGCCAGCACTATACTCAAAACGAGATAATGATAGAATGGGTTGTAATTTCTTGTGAAGGAATCAGGTGTTGGCATATCCCGGTAAACGAAGGAGGATGGAACGCGGAATTCTCGTCAGCAAGAAATACACAATCAAGTAACTCACGGCCTTGTCGACCGGATCGGCAGCCAGCCCCTGGAGGAACGCGCTCTGGATAATTGATTTACCTATCGCACGGAAGTAGAGAACGAGAAAGTCGGTGCCACCCATAGTCACGCCGCCGAACATAAGCGCGGAAATGGGCGCTGACGCGACCGCGCTCAGCACACCCTGTATTAGCCCTGCCGGAAGAGCCGAGTACCATCGCTTGAACACTCCAATCCGTGCTACAACGCCACTGAAGGCTCCGATGACCAGCGTGACGGGAATGAAAAAGATAAAAGCATAATTGAAAAAAAGACCGAGAGTCAGATTGGCAAACGCTCCGGTCAACATGCCCGCAAGGGGTCCTACGATACAAGCGATTAGTATTGTCCCGATCGAATCAAGGTAGAGCGGAAGCTTGATCAGTTGAACTGCCTGTCCGACAACAATATTCAGTGCGACTCCGAAGGCAATGAGGGGTATCGTTGTCGCGTTGACCTCGCGTTCGAGGACCGAGACCTTTTCAGCCATACATTTCCCGCATCGCGGCATTCAGCCTACCGATCTCGGAAACGGGCGAAACCAGGCCGATCTCGGTAATCACCGCCTGTACCAACCCGCCGTCCACCTTGTCGAAATAGAAATTCCTCACTTCGAGTTCCGGGTTGGCAAAGATCTCGTGGGCGCTTTCCTCTTTGTTGATGAAGGTGTTCGCACTCTTTTCCGGGTCATACTTCAAAACGCTGGTAACCGCATAAAACTTCTTCTTCGCGATTGCGCATGCCGCCGCCAGCGGGTATGAGCCGATTTTGTTTATGAGAGTTCCGTCCGATAGGATTGCGTCTGCCCCGACAAACGCGGAATCGATAAACGTCATGAAGGCCCCAATGGAGGCATCCGAAACCAGAATCGGCCTGTGCCCCATCTTCCTGAGCGCGCGAGCGGACTGCCTTCCCTCAAAAAGCGGCCGCGACTCCATCACGTAGATGGTCGCAACCTTCCCCTGTTCTGCCGCAAGCTCGAACAGCCTGATTACAAATTCGCTCTGGCTCAGAGTAGCATAGACTCCGGCGTCAGCGACCAGCTTCGAGGCATGTTCGGCAGTCCTCAACGACGCCTCACCTACCTTGCGAAGGAGCGAGTCGAGATACGAACACATCTCCTCCGGCTTCACTTTGTCGGATGCGGAGACGACAAGCCTGCAGATATTCGACAGAGCCGACATTTGTGATTGGGCATTGGATAGATTGGTTGCCAGGGACTTTAGGTCGCGAAGGAAGCTTTCGCCCTCGCAATTCTCCATGCTGAAATCGTAGAGCAAGCCAAGCGTGTCTTTCAACACCTGTTGGGCGCTGGAGACATTGTCTGTAGCTATGCGATTCGCACGTTCGAGATACTCTGTCTTCATTGGACTGCAGAACAGTTTAAAATTCCGACGAGAAAATTGCAATCGACTGAGGCCGTGAATCGGATTGCACCGCACAAGACCGCGATTTAATGCCGCATCATAAAATGATGGTAGTCCAATGTCGCGGGACGTCCCCTCCTGGTGGGTT
>JAJYOS010000336.1 GCA_021796055.1 Bacteroidota bacterium | reverse complement strand
GTGAGAAGATGTGAGGAGAGGAAAATAGTAGTCCCATGCTCCTTCGAAAGCTTGAGGATGAGTTCGCGCACTTCTTTCATCCCCTGGGGATCGAGTCCGGAAGTCGGTTCGTCAAGGATGACCAGGTCGGGCCTCGTGAGAATAGCCTGCGCGATTCCGAGGCGTTGCTTCATTCCGTGAGAGAACGTCTTGACCTTATCGTCGGCTCTCGATTTCAGCCCGACGATTTCCAGAGCCTCGAAAATCTCGTCCCTCGTTACCTTCCTTGTGAGACTGCCCAGCAACTCGAGATTCTTGTAAGCCGTCAGGAAAAGGTAGAAATCTGGTTTCTCAACTATCCCGCACACTCTCGAGAGGATCGACGCACGGTTCTCCCTCACCTCTTTGCCGAATATCTTCACGGTTCCGGATGTCGGCGTGAGAAGAGTGAGTATCATTCTGATAGTGGTGCTCTTGCCTGCCCCGTTCGGCCCCAGGAACCCGAACACATCTCCGGCGCGCACGTCCAGGTTGAGGTCCTTCACCGCCCAGCGGTTGCCGAATCGCTTGCTCAGCCCGGCGGTCTCCAGTATTATTTCCGACATTTGCCTCTTTTAGAGTTAGTTAATTTCTGTCTCAGGTTTGCCCGCACCGATTAAGATCGACCTTCCCCGGACACGGTGTCTTCGTTCGTTTCGTAATCAACCGATTTAATACTATCGCATATCGCGTTGATATGTTTCAGGACTTTCTGGTGTTCCGGGTGAGAACTGTATTTCCGCAACGAGTCCAAATCATCGAAAGCTGATATGAGGGCGAAATCATAAGCCCGCTCCGAAGGCAGTATGTTTCTGCCGAATTCATACTCTCTTATTTCCGGGATGGTCCCCGGGAGGGCGCCGAGTCCATTCTTAAGCAGCTCTATCTGACCTTCCGTTACGGTCGTCTTGAACTTGAAGAAGACCATGTGTCTCACCATTTGCGTTATGCCTCCAGGAATGTTTCTCTGAAATCCGCGACCAGATAATATCCGGCTGTGATAACAGCTCCCAGACATGCAGCCACACCAACCACATATACCACTGAAGAAACGGGCTCGGCCAGCCCCATGTCCCCCATATGGGCAAAGATCCAGTTCCAATCGTGAATGGCGCTATCGGAAATAAGCGGTAGCCTGCGGTAAGGTGCGTCGCCTATGTAAACCGACACGTTGATAAGGTTATGCCCGAGCCAGTACAGCGTGCCGATGAGCGTTCGGAAACCCGATTTTAGGAAGACCCAGATCGCAAGCGACGGCAAGACCACCTGCATTAACGAACCACCCATGAAGTAAATCATCCGGCCCATGAAGCCGAAGAAGAAGTGGCCCCCCTCATGTATGAACAAATCGATTGTGTCTATGACCCAAAGGACGAAAGGCATGTGCGATCGTCCGTAGAATGTCTGATAGTCCGTCGCCATGTACCACGTGAAGTACGCGACCACCGCGAGCAAAAAGACGTCCAGTACGATTATAGACTTGTTCATTTCACCTGCCTGATGTTGCGTTCAAGATAGCTTGTCACAATTTAAATTCCATTCCGCCACTGCGGCGCCGTCATTACAGCCAGGCGTATGGCCACCGCGCGAAGTAAGGGCGAGGGGCCCTTTCTTCTCCTAACAGCTGCGCTCTGTCAACCGAGAGTGACTTCAACTTTGTGTTTGCTCCCGGCTGGGAACACGGGGACGGTGTTTCCCTTCAATTCATTGCCATCGACGACAAGTCTCTTCACTCCCCTGGAGACCTTATTGGGATTCGAGACGCTGATGCTGTATTCCGCGCCGCGGAATTTCCGGTTGACCGTAAACCCGTTCCAGGCTTTCGGAATGCATGGGTCCACGAGAAGGCCGTCATACTCCGGCCTGATGCCGAGGATGTACTGTGAGATAGTGTAGAACGTCCAGGACGCGGTCCCGCTGAGCCAGGAGTTCTTGGCCTCACCCGGCTTGAACGCGTCCTTGCCGGCTATCATCTGCGGGTAGACATACGGCTCCATCTTGTGCAGGTCGCTGATCTCCTCGAGATAGGCGGGAGCGATCTTCCTGTAATAATCGAACGCCCTATCGCCATTCCCTACCATTGTCTCGGCGATCATGATCCATGGATTGTTGTGGCAGAAAATTCCCGCGTTTTCCTTGTAGCCCTTCGGATAGGTAGATATCTCGCCGTATTCGATGTAGTATTTCGTGAACGCCGGGTTATTGAGCACGATCCCGTATTCGCAGTCCAACCGCTGCTTCACGGACTCGAGAGCTTTCCTGGCTCGCCCGTCGTCTGAACCGACGCCTGCCATAATACACATTCCCTGCGGCTCAATGAAGATTTTCCCCTCTTCGTTTTCATGGCTCCCGACCTTCTTCCCGAAGAAATCATAAGCGCGGATGAACCACTCGCCATCCCACCCGCTTGCGTCGAGCGCCTTCCTCATTCCGGCGATGTGCCTGTCAACCTGGTCGGCTTCGGCATTCTTCTTCAGCTTCCGGAGAATCCTGCTATACTCACCGCCGTACAGTATGAACATGCCTCCGATAAAAACTGACTCTGCTGTCCCGCCCTTCTTGTTCTCCGTCGTCTGGAACGATTCATCGGGATTATTGGAAAAACAGTTCAGGTTCAGACAGTCGTTCCAGTCGGCCCGGCCGATCAGCGGGAGCTTGTGTGGACCGAGATTGTGCACAACATGAAAGAACGAGCGCTTCAAGTGATCCAACAGCGGAGTTGCTTTTGAGATGTCATTGTCGAACGCAACTTTCTCGTCGAGGATACCCCAGTCGCCTGTCTCTTTTATGTAAGCAGAAGTCGAAAGGATAAGCCACAACGGATCGTCATTGAAGTTGCCTCCGACCTCGTTGTTCCCCTTCTTCGTGAGGGGCTGATACTGGTGATATGCTCCCCCATCCTCGAACTGAGTCGCGGCAGTGTCCAGTATACGTTCCTTCGCCTTCTCCGGAATCTGGTGTACGAAGCCGATAAGGTCCTGGTTGGAATCACGGAATCCCATCCCGCGGCCTATTCCTGACTCAAAATACGATGCGCTTCTCGACATACAGAACGTTACCATACACTGGTACTGGTTCCAGATGTTCACCATCCGGTTAAGCTTGTCGTCCTTACTCTCGACTCGGAAGATCGAAAGGAGGTCGTCCCAGTATTTGCGAAGCTCGTCGAACATCTTCTGCACCTTTGCCGGTGTCGACACGGCATCGATCATCTCGAGAGCTTTCTTCTTGTTGATGACTCCCTTCGACTCAAACTTCTCTTCCTTCGGATTTTCGACGTAGCCGAGGAGAAACACGAACTCCTTTTCCTCGCCCGGTTTCAGAGTTACGTTGAGACAGTGAGATGCTATCGGCGACCAGCCGTGCGCTTCCGAGTTACGTGATTTTCCCTTCATGACTACATCGGGACTCTCAAACCCGTTATAAAGACCGATGAACGCCTCACGGTCGGTGTCAAATCCGGAAATAGAAGAATTTACGGAATAAAAAGCATAGTGATTGCGGCGCTCTTTGTATTCGGTCTTGTGGTAAATAACCGAACCGGCAATCTCTACCTCTCCTGTCGAGAAATTACGTTGGAAGTTCGTCATGTCATCAAGCGCATTCCAGAGGCACCATTCGACAAACGAAAAGACCTTGAATGTTTTCTTAGACCTGCCTCTGTTTTTGAGTTTAAGCTTCTGGATCTCTCCGCGAAAATCGACCGGCACGAAATATAGGACCTCTGCTTCGAGACCGTTCTTTCTTCCCTTGATCCTCGTATAGCCGAGACCATGGTGGCATTCATAGGCGTCGAGTTCTGTCTTGACAGGTTTCCAGCCCGGCGACCAGACGGTCTTGCCGTCCTTTATATAGAAGTACTTCCCTCCCATATCGAGGGGAATGTTGTTATATCTGAAGCGGGTAATGCGCCGGAGTCTCGCGTCCTTGAAGAAGCTGTACCCTCCGGCAGTGTTGGATATTATAGTGAAGAATTCCTGGCTCCCAAGGTAGTTGATCCAGGGATAAGGAGTCCGTGGATTTGTAATGACATATTCTCTTGACTTGTCATCAAAAAAACCGTATTTCATTTCCTTCACTCCTTAGATTTTCAATTGACGATCAGTATTTGCTTGAACGCCCTTCCCGGACCGAAAGAGGCTCACGACTGTAACTGCTTTATGCCGGCAATAAGTCCGGGTCCTCCCGGGACGAGGAGTTTTCGATTCCTTCCCGGGACCGGTTTACAACTCTCGTATGCCCGCATGCAAAACCTGATTGAAACTGCCGGCTTTCCGCCTCTGTCGGAGGAGGACGCCTCCTGCATAAACTCCCTGGCGCCCCTTCTCAAACGCGTCGACCGGGCTATACCAATTTCCAATCGATCCTTCTTACTTCAGCAGGATCATTTTCCTGGTTACAATGTTGCTTCCCGCGGTCAGCCTGTAGAAGTAAACTCCGCTGCTCAACCTCGCACCATCAAAGTCCACGGTGTAGTTGCCGGCTGAAATTCTCTTATTGATCAATTCAGCCACCATCTGGCCCAGCACGTTATAAACGAGAAGCGTGACCTGTTGAGCTGATGGCAAAGAGAAGTCAATCTTGGTTGAAGGGTTGAACGGATTTGGGAAGTTCTGCTCCAACGAAAAACGGGCTGGAATTCCGTTGTGGACTTCCACCACAGCAGTTGTGGAAGGAAGCCCGTAGACCTGCAGCTCCGCGATGGAATAGGGACCATTGGTGCTCGGAGCCTGAAGCAGGAGCGAGACATACCTTCCGACAGGCGGATTGGTAGTGTCTGTGAGTATCGTCTCGACGTAGTTGGTTCCGCCTGTGCCGTTTGTGACACTCGTCAGAACGGTCCAACTGTTGTCATCGGGGGACAGTCGCAGCCAATACTGCTTCGCATACTCTTTATTGCCCCAGCGAATTACGATTTTACTTACTTTGTATTCTCTCCGGAGGTCTAACACTACGGTCTGCGCCTGTGGTGCTGCGGCGGCCTGCCACCTTGAAAAATTGTTTCCGTCTACCATTCTCGCCGGAGTACTCAGGCTATAGGCCACTGTGTCGTTAGAGCTGGCAGTCACTGTGGCACCCAGCGCCCTATCGACTTGGTCGGGGGCAAGGACCGGGATCGTGATGCTGAGGGAATCTGTCTCGTCGCCGCTAGCGAGGAGTTTGTACGTGTTGGCTGTGGCCGTGGGATAAACGACCAGGGAGTCGTAAGCGCTCACACTGCTATCATTCAAAGAAACGGTGGAGTTCTTTACAACGTGCCAGTAGATTGCAGAGTTCTCTCCCGTGCCTACAGCAACTGGAAATGCCGAAAAAGAAATGATGCGGCCGGTGGGGAGTACGGTTATCGCGACCGTGGCCGTGTCCGTCACAACACCGGAAGCTATAAGAGTATAAGTGGTCGTGATGGATGGGCTGACCACCAAGCTGTCTTTCACGTTCGACTCTGTCGTACCGTTCAGTTTAACTGCCGAGCCCGGTTCGACATCCCATTTGATCATAGCGTTATCGGATTTTTCAATCGTTGTCGCACTCGCGCTGAAGAGGTAGATGGTCCCGGTCTGAGGATGTATGATTACGTCGTTCCGGTAATTTGTGAACATATACTCCAGGGCCGTCCACGTGTCATTGGCGGCATTAAGTTTGTTGGTCGGCGTGTTTGGGAAATCTGTCCAGGACCAGTCAAGACCTCCGGCATAGCCGTTGTTGTATAGTGCCGGGTAAAGGGCCTGATCATCCAGTCCGTCGGTCGATTGCATCCAGAACTCCGCGACGACGATCGGTTTGTCGAGCCCCCAGTACGAAGCCTGATGCGTAAACGGCGAAAGTGCGCTCGAGCCATAGTAATAATAGTGGACGCTGTAGAAATTCAGCGTACCCATCGTGTCTCCGCCGGCAGCGACAAGCCTGGAATCGCTGTAGATATTCGTATCCTGGACCGCTGCAATCCTGTCGAGATACTCGAGCATCTGCTGTGTCGTGAGCGGTGTCCTGTGGGTCGCGTTAAATTCATCCGTCATTGCCTGCAGCTGATTCTGTGAAAGAGAGTTCACTCTTTTCAAATCGGAGAGCTTACTCCCAGCGACAGGATTCACGTCGGTGAGTGTTTGAAAACTTCCGGGGCCGGTGGTTACAAACGCAGATGGGTCGGCACGGTGGATACCGCCGGCTATCAGGTTTGTGAAGGTCTGCACTGCGGTTGTCGGAACTGTCGGGTCGGCCATGTAAAAGTTCGTCCCCGTCGTCATGCCGTTGGGTTCGTTACAGACCTCCCAGGCGATTATCGCGGAGTCCCCCTTTACTGAATCCACCATCGGTATCAGGCAGTTTCTTACATATGCCATCGTGTACGCGGTGTCGGTTAGCATCTTGATGTTCGCATACAGCCTGGCAGAGTCTATCTCTGTTGTCCTCAGCATGTCAAACGACCATAAGCATAGGATGAGTCCGACATTATTCTGCCGGGCGAGGCTGAGGAGTTGCCTGAGATTCTGAATTGTATTCGGACCGGGTCCGGTAACGTAGCCATTCGTATCGTATACCGGAGTCTGGGAACCGTTGATATGAAGCCACACCCTGAGCGCGTTCCCACCTGCCGCATGGACAGTTTGAAACTCTTTCTGGAATTGAGCAGTGTTAAGCGCGTTCGGGCCCAGATCGGCGGCAAAGTTCACCCACGCGACGTTGATCCCGCTGAGAAAGATGTCTTTACTCGCGTAGTGTATGCGTGACGTCGACTGCGCTCGCACGTCCACCCGCAAAAGCAGGAGCAACGCGGCTGCTGCCAGTATCAAATATCTTTTTGAAGCCCGTTTTCCCGTAGCAAATTGTTTCATTTGAGTTACCTCCCGCTGGTTTAATCTGGTCGAAATTATTCAGTCGTTCCTGACATCTGACGATTCCGCTTCAATCCACGATTGACCCGGATGCGAACTCACTGACGGATGGAGACTCACGCTTCGAGCAACGATTTCCCGCCCTCTTACCTGACCTCCGGGAAAAGGCCCAGCGAATCGATCGTTGCGATAAGTTCTTCGGCCATCTTCTCGTGCGTAGCTACCGAGGGGTGCCTGTTTGCGACGTATCC
>JAJYOS010000335.1 GCA_021796055.1 Bacteroidota bacterium | reverse complement strand
TGACAAAGATCTGCGGTCGAATTATCATGAAGTAGAAAATGAAGATTATGAGCGCGAACATGACGACTGTTGAAATCATGCTCCCACCCGCATCGTTTCCCTGCGGCGCCATTAACGCCATCAAAAGATTGCTCAAGATTCCTCCTTGTTATCGTTTTTCATTTTAGAGAGTATTTCGGACTTGAACTCCGGGAACCGGTCGTCAAGGATGGCGAGCCTGGTTCGCTCCATTAAACTAATAAAAAATCGCAAATTATGTAAGGAAGCGAGCTGGAGGCCGAGTATCTCGCCAACGCTGAAGAGATGTCTGATATACGCCCTCGAGAAGTTCTTGCATGCGTAACAGTCACAATCTTTGTCCAGAGGAGACTCATCGGTTGCGAATCTCGCGTTTTTCACGTTCAACTTGCCCGAGTGCGTGAACACCTGCGAGTTTCTCCCGTTCCGGGTTGGAAGAACGCAGTCAAACATGTCTACCCCTCTCTCAATGGCCTCCAGAAGATTCTCCGGCGTGCCCACGCCCATCAGATAACGCGGCTTCGTCTCGGGTAGGTAATCCGTCACGAAATCTGTCATTCTGTACATGTCATCGGCCGGTTCTCCGACTGCAAGACCTCCGATCGCATAACCATCAAACTCCAGCCCAAGGAGCCCGTTCACACTCTTCTCCCGCAGATCTTTGTAAGTCCCCCCCTGCACTATACCGAACAGGAATTGTCTGTAGTTGTACAACGGCGCGGATCTGTCGAAACTCTCCCTGCAGCGCATTGCCCAGTTGTGCGTGAGCTCCACACTCTTGGAGACATAATCCCATTCGGACGGGTACGGCGGGCATTCGTCGAGGACCATGATTATGTCGGCACCTATCGCTCGTTCTATGTCCATCACATTTTCCGGAGTGAAGAAATGGTAACTGCCGTCGATGTGGGAGCGAAACTGAACTCCATCCTTGGAAAGCTTCCTTAGTTCGGAAAGGCTCATTATCTGGTAGCCACCGCTGTCGGTCAGCATGGGACGGGGCCAGGCGGTGAATGAGTGGAGGCCTCCGAACCTGCGGAGCGTCTCGACACCCGGCCGCTGATAGAGATGATATGTGTTCCCGAGTATTATCTGCGCATTCATCTCGAGAAGCTCGCGCTGTTCCACCGCCTTCACTGTACCACGAGTTCCAACCGGCATAAAGACCGGCGTCTTGATTGTTCCATGATCGGTTGCGATCAGACCCGCACGCGCTTTAGTGCGGCGATCCTTCCTGACTAGATTGAAATCGAGCATTGAGTCTCTTTGAATTGAAAAGTGCTTATTGCGGGCTAAGTCGGGCCAATGCCGCACCCTTTATGTCGAGAACGGTTTCGACCGGAAAGGGGACGGATCGCGAATAATAGAGTATCACAAGCTTCCCCGTCTTCCCGCCCGTCTTGAAAGTTATCCTGTTGGGAGTCGTACTTAATACCGCAATTAAATCATCCCCCTCGGTTACGACGAATTTCCCCACCACCCTCCTGAAAGGAACTGTCGTCCCCAGCTTGTTCACAAGCCTTGCAGTGACAACAACCGGTGACGCGGCATCCGCTAATATGACAGATGGAGAAGTCTCGATCTCAATATTGACCGGGACGAAAACGACCTTGTAAGAGACAATCGCCATTAGGAGCGCGACCGATGCCGATATGAGCTGTTTGGCTTTCAAGACTCTCCAACAGTCATTTTGTTTTCGGGGTTTGATACGAGGTATTCCAACACTTCCTCCTTCTTCCCGTCAAACGGGAGATAGACTACCTTGGACGAGGCCCCCGGGCTCAGACTGCCGTACCTATTTTCGATGCCGAGGAAGATCGCGGCGTCAGATGTTGCTGCGCTCAGAACCGAAATGGGGCTCATTATATTCCGGAATTTCGAGTAAAACGCTCCCACCTCTGCAAACATATCGAGGTCGGGTGCCGAGGCCGTGCTGTCTGTGCCGATAAGGAGCCTGATTCCAGCCTTGAGAAACTTGTCGACGGGCGGAAGCTCGCCTGAGAGCTCCAGGTTGCTTCGCAGACAGACCGCGACTGCGCTACCTGATTCGCTTATAATCCTTGCGTCTTCATCGTCGACGAATACGCAGTGGACGCAGAGCGTCTTTTCATCAAGGAGGCCAAGCGAATGGACATACTCGACCGGAGAAACGCCTGCCGGATGGAACTCCCATTTCGGGACCCTGTAGTTGAGCAGGTCGACCATCCTCCCCCTCCCTGTAGCCACAAACTCCACCTCATCCGCAGTCTCTGCCAGATGGAGCGACGTCACTCTCCCACGTTTGCTATTGAAGGACTTCAGCATCTTCATGAGCCGCGGCGAGACCGAGTATGGCGCGTGAATCGCGAGCGCGCCGTCGTTGTCTTTCATGGCAACCTCAGTCGCTCGTTCGAAAATCTTGTCGGCCGACGATTCGTTTATTCCTATCTGCTCAAACTCGAAGAGCTGATCATCGCCCAGCGACCGATTGAGCTGAAAGTCATTTCCGACGTTCACGAAATAGCCTGTCCCCTTCGATTCGGCTTCCCTCTTCGCCCTGGCGCAATCCGGCCTGACGTCGAAGGAGAGCATCGAGGTACGCGTGTCCACAAGCTTGATCACCCAGTCGACAAAATCGCTGTGGCGTATCTTTTCCCTTCGAATGGACGAAAGTTCGAGATGAGTATGAGCGTTTATCAGCGAGGGAAAGAGAATGCCGTCATATTCGAGGACGGCCACGCCTTGCCGTTCGCGGGAGAGATCTTCAAACCTTCCGATGTCTACAATTTGTCCGTCCTCGACCAAAATGCCGACATCATCTCTGACACCGCGCGACACATCTGCTGCATATCTCCCACGAAGGATGGATTTCACTTGTCGAATATAAAAGAGCGGGCAAATGTCTTCAAGACTAGAGTACCGTTCCGGGAAAACGGAGTCATGTCGAGCGGGATAGAGAGAAATTTCAAGACCGGCCTTCGCTCCCTCACAATATTTCATTTCTTCGACTTTATTGTTAGATTGGCACACACGCTGAAGGGAGCGATCCAGGACGAGACCTGATTACAAATCACCCAACGACAGGCGTTTTCCGTACAATTCCGTCAAACCGCGCTTATGTTAACTAACAGGGAGAAGTGAAGAAATGCATCTGGGCGTAGTTGATCTGAGCATCATCATAGTATACCTCGTGGGGGTAGTTCTCTTGGGCATGCTTGTGACTAAGAGGGCCTCGAAGAACATACAGCATTATTTCCTCGGAGGGAACGTGCTTCCCTGGTGGATGCTGGGCGTTTCGAACGCCTCAGGGATGTTCGACGTTGCCGGCACAATGCTCCTGGTATACTGGCTCACTGTATACGGCATGAAGAGCATGTGGCTCCCCTGGCTTTGGCCGGTGTTCAATCAGATATTTCTGATGGTCTACATGTCCGCATGGCTGAGAAGATCCAACGTGATGACGGGAGCCGAGTGGATAAAGACGAGGTTCGGAAGCGGAAAAGGGGGAACGCTCTCCCACATTATCGTCGTCGTTTTCGCCCTCATCGGCGTGATCGGATTTCTCTCTTACGGATTCAAGGGGATCGGCGAGTTTGCCGTGGCTTTCCTTCCCCCGCTCGTTACCAACCCTGCGACGTTGCAGGCACACCCTGACATAAACGCCAACCTCTACGGCCTCATACTGATGGCAATAACCAGCCTTTACGTCATCAAGGGAGGAATGTTCAGCGTGGTGATAACTGAGGTGCTGCAGTACGCGATCCTGACAATATCGTCGATCGCGATCGGTATTATCGCGATGTCATACGTGTCTCCTGCGATGATACATGCCGTCCTTCCGACTGGATGGTCGGACATATTTTTCGGTTGGCACCTGAACATTGGCTGGTCGTCGGTCAATTTTGCGGCGTCGTCAAAGGTGACTGAGTTCGGCAAATGGATTTCGACGGACGGATACTCGATGTTCGGCCTGTTCTTTATGATGATGCTCTTCAAGGGGATATTCATATCCGCAGCGGGCCCCGCGCCCAACTACGACATGCAGCGCGTGCTCTCGACGAAAAGCCCGGTTGAAGCGGCTAAGATGAGTTCGGCCGTAAACGTGGTTCTGAACCCCGCGCGTTATCTCATGACCGCCGGACTTGCTGTTCTCGCTCTTACAAATTTCAACGCGCTATACAGCGGCTCGATCTCGACGCCGAACTTCGAGACGATACTACCGGAGGTCCTCGCCCACTACATACCGGTTGGACTCCTCGGGTTTCTAATGGCCGGGCTCATCGCGGCATTTATGAGCAATTTCGCCGCCACAGTCAACGCAGCCCCCGCATACATCGTCAACGATATCTACAAACGTTACATTAACCCCAATGCGGACCCGAAGGTTTACGTCAACTGGAGCTACGTGACGACACTCCTCGTAATCATAGTCGGCGTCGGAATCGGATTCATGGTCGGCTCGATCAACCAGGTAGTCCTCTGGATCGTTTCGGCCCTCTGGGGAGGCTACACGGCCGCTAATGTGCTCAAATGGTATTGGTGGCGCTTCAACGGATACGGTTACTTCTGGGGAATGCTTACCGGCATCGGGACCATGCTTATTCTTCTTGTCCTTGACAACTTCAACATGATCCCCTTTCTCCGCAACTGGCCCCTGGCGAACAACGCGAGCATGAACTCCTTCCCCATCATATTCGTGGTTTCGATAATCGGGTGCTATGTCGCCACCTACATGACCCCGGCAGAGAACGATGAAACACTTATGTCCTTCTACAAGAACGTGCGACCGTGGGGCTTCTGGGGACCCATCAAGGATAAGGTGATGAGGTCAGATCCATCATTTGAACCGAACAAGGATTTCAAGCGCGATATGTTCAACATACTCGTCGGAATTATCTGGCAGATCACCCTTATGGCCGCGCCAGTCTATCTGGTTATACGCGACTGGACCGGTCTGTACATCTCGCTCGGACTCATGATTGTCACGACAATAATACTAAAGGTTAACTGGTGGGATAAGCTCGAAGCGACCTTCGGAGAGAAGAAGGTACCGACAAGCGAGGCAGGCACCTCGGGCACCCAGCTCGCAGGAGAAACGAAATGAACAAAGCACAATTCAATCTTAAGGTAAAACAGCTCCTCGCCGCCCAGGAGAAACTGATAAGGCGTAAGAACGAAGCGGTTAGGGAGGGGAACGGAGTATTCACCCGTTACAAGTATCCCGTGGTCACTGGAGCACACGCTCCGATCCATTGGCGATACGACCTCGACCACAAGACTAATCCTGACCTCCTTGAAAGGATTGGCGTTAACGCCGCCTTCAACGTCGGCGCCATTGAGCACGAGGGAAAGATATTACTCTTCGTTAGGGTGGAGGGAGCGGATAGGAAGTCGTTCTTCGCCGTAGCAGAATCGAAGAACGGCATCGACAATTTCAGGTTCTGGGACTACCCGGTGACGATGCCCGAGATTGCGGGCAATCCCGACACAAACGTCTATGACATGAGGGTTACGAAGCACGAGGACGGCTGGTTCTACGGGCTGTTCTGCACGGAGCGGAAGGACCCTGACGCACCTAAGGGAGACCTCTCCTCCGCCGTGGCGCAATGCGGCATCGCTCGGACCAAGGACTTCTTGAAATGGGAGAGACTCCCCGATCTCCGGACCAAGTCGCCACAGCAGCGAAACGTCGTCCTCCATCCGGAATTCATAGACGGCAAGTACGCATTCTACACAAGGCCGCAGGATGGGTTCATCAGCGCGGGTTCGGGAGGCGGTATCGGCTGGGGGCTTGCCGGCTCGATGCTTGGCGCGGTGATCGACGATGAGACGATCATTGACGACCGCCAGTATCACACTATAAAGGAAGTGAAGAACGGGCTGGGTCCCGCACCGATAAAAACTGACAAGGGGTGGCTGCAACTGGCGCATGGTGTGCGCAATACGGCGGCCGGGCTTCGGTATGTCCTATATATGTTCCTGACGGATTTGAATCAGCCGGACAGGCAAATTGCCGCTCCCGCCGGGTACTTCCTCGCTCCCGAAGGAGAGGAGAGAATCGGAGATGTCTCCAACGTAGTATTCAGCAACGGCTGGGTCAGGAGGAACAACGGTGAAGTTCTCATCTACTACGGTTCTTCTGACACGCGCACACACGTCGTCTCGACTACAGTGAACAAACTCCTTGATTATGTTTTAAATACTCCGCCTGACGGCCTGCGGAGCGCGGAGAGCGTGAAGACGCGGAACTTGATGATCGAGAAAAATCTAAGGATATTAAAGACGATGAAAAGGAAGTAAACATAACTCATCGCTTGCAGAGAGATGCCGTGTGGCGGGTGCCCACGGCATCTTTCGTTTTCAGGCATCGTTGAAATTGGCAGCGACGAAGGATAATTTTGGGTTGCTGAGGCATGCAATTGGGATACAAGAAGCACATAAATGAAGCGAGACGCCACCAACAGCAAAATGTAAGTCGGGGCGTTCGGCTGGTCTAAGATCCCTATAGTACCCACGCATACTGTTCCATAACGCAGTCAGCGAAAACGGGCTCATGAGCAATATGCCTGGCCGCGCGAGATATGTTTTCCGGATATAGCCATGAAACAATGGCATGAAACTTTCTTCGCCAACTTTGCCAACCAGTACGACAAACAACCCTTCACGGCCGGTACAAAGGGCGAAGTTGATTTCATAGAGTCCGAAGTCAATCATGATCTGACAGCCAGGGTTCTCGATGTTGGCCGTGGCACTGGCCGCCATTCGGTAGAACTCGCGCGACGCGTATACTCCGTCGTTGGCGTCGGTCTATCCGAATCGATGCTCGCGAAAGCGCGTGCGAAGGCTCAAGCAGGCGGCGTTAAAATGGAGTTCATCCTCGCGGATGCCCGCAGCTTGCCGTTCCACGACGCATTCGACAATGCAATTATGCTCTGTGAAGGGGCTTCCCCGTTGATGCAGACCGATGGGATAAATTTCTTGATACTGAAGTCCGCTGCACAGGAACTCAAACCGGGAGGCAAGTTCATTTTTACCACGCTTAACGGACTGTTCCCATTGTTTCATTCCGTCATGGATTTCGTCAACAATGAATCATCAGACTCCCAAA
>JAJYOS010000334.1:4271-7116 GCA_021796055.1 Bacteroidota bacterium | reverse complement strand
ACGATCGGACGGGATATTTCTATCATCGCGGAATACAATTTCGGATTGAACGATAACCTGAACCTTGCCGACACCACTGGGCTGACCAGGCCGGGTCCGGGTTATCTCAACGCAGGCATCAAGTGGAGTGTGGGGAACGGATTCACGGTCGAGTTCGATTACAAGAACATCTTTGACTTGAAGAAGACAGGCGGCAGCCTGCGTACAATCAGGATAGAATACGTGCAGACGATGTAAACCCTCGCGGCTTTCCCCCGTCAATAAAAACGTCGGAAATTAAATTATTTTAAGGGTGTCGAATGTCCTTGAATCGGGTTGAGTGTTTGTAGAAATTGAATGGAGAAAGTTGGAAGATGATCACGACTCTTACATCAGCCTTAATCACTGCGGGAACGGTGAAAGATGACGCGCCCGGCAAATGGGGTCTCGCGATGGACCGGCAGAAGTTGTACGATCCACCGGAGATGTTTCACTCAACATTTATCATATGCTACTATGGGGCGTGTTCAAACGGGCAAAGGGATGTGAACGAGACGCGATTCGAGGCAGGCGCGATTAAGCCCGGCAGCAACGGCCTGCGTCAAAAAAAATGAGGTGATTGCCATGAAAACAAGATTAGCCGCGTTGACAGTGTCGTTCCTGGTTGCACTCGGGTTATCAGGTTGCTACACTGAGTTTGCGACCACGAGCGGCAATTACGGTGGTTACGGATCATCGTACAGTTCGGGCTCTGCTGGCGCCGATACTTCACAGTATGGGTATGGGCCGACATATTATGATTCCACAGGCAGTCCAGCCGTGAATCCCAATTACCAGAGCAACGATTATGGCTATGGAACTTACGGAATGGGCGGTTACGGCTACGGGAACGCCTGGCCGGCTTACGGCTACGGTTACTACGGTTCACCTTACATGAATAACCCGCTCTGGAGTTACAGCATGTTTTACCCGAGTGCCGCATGGTGGCCGATGGATTCCTGGTATCTCGGTTTCGGGATGAGCTCGTGGTACGGCGGTCCTTTCTCGTACGGCGGCCTGGCAGGCTGGGGCAACTGGCCTTCATATTATTATCCCTATCTGGGGGGATACTACCCCAATAATCCTTACTATAATGTTTATTCGCCCTACTCGCCTTACAGTCTGAATCCGTGGTATACACCATATACAAATGCCCAGCCAAACCCCAGGGTTAGAACAAGCGGAGATACACGTTTTGGACGGACAGGCTATGGCGGGGGTGATGTTATCCCACCGGCCGCAATAGGCGGAGCGAACACTGGAACCGCAAATGCATCTACGGGTGCAGCCGGAAGTGTCGGGACAACGTACGGGCCGAGGGAAAGACTCGGCGGGTCCGGGACTCCTGCGAGTACCGGGACGGTGAATACAACCAATGCGCCGCGCGTACGGGGACAAGCACCGGTCTACACACCGACGCAACAGAACTCCACTCCGAACCCTCAGCACAGGGTTAGAGAGCGTATACCAACATATGCACCTCCGCAGCAGGTGAGTCCGACGCCGAATTCGCCGCAGTCGAATCCACAGCCGCGTGTGAGGGAACAGGCGCCGAACAATACACCTCGTCAACAGCCGAACCAGAATTCCACGCCGCAGTCGAATCCGCAGCCGCGTGTCCGCGAACAGGCTCCAAGTTATTCACCTCCGCCGCAGCAGCCGGCTCCGAGCTACAATCCTCCGCCGCAGTACAATCCGCCCCCGAGCAGTCCGCCTGCCCAGGCGCCGTCGCCCAGAATCAGGCACGGCTATGTATCGTACAATGGCGGCTACCAGCAGCCCCGGCCGGAAGTGCGGCCCAGGACTTACAGGGTTATGAGGGTTACGCGCGTGCTGAGCCAGAGACCGGCTTATGCGATGCCGGCACAGCAAGTTGCAAGGTATGAAGCGCCCCGGTTCCAACAGGGCGCTCCCAGTTATGGGTACAGGGCGGTGCCCCAACCTGAGATGAGAACGTCGGTGTCGTCGGCGCGTGTCAGCAGTCCGGGCGCGGCGGGCGGAGGAAGAACGCGCCACTGATACTGCTCTTTGGCATATTTCGGACGGTACATTGCCTGGTCTACTGAAAGAGCGTTTCGTATCTCCGTCCTGAACCTGTTTGAATAATTGTCAGATGGATGGTATCAATATGAAAAGCAGATTTCTGGTTTTCCTTTCTTTCTCACTATTTGTTTCAGCCACGGTATACGCCCAATACCCCGAAGATGCTCTCCGTCTAGCTGAAACCGGTTATGGAATCAGTGCCAGGTCGGTCGCGATGGGTAATGCGATGACCGGTCTCTCACAGGGGTTTGACGCGGTCCTTTTCAATCCCGCGGGACTGGCCCAGTCGCGTCAATCAGAAGTGACCGGCAGCTTAAACCTTCTCGGTTACGATAACAACGCGACTTATTTCGGAAACAGCACCAGCGACTCCAGATCACAAACGAATCTTTCCGATATCGGACTGGTATATCCTTTCCCGACAACGCGAGGGAGTTTTGTGATAGCTTTCGGTTACAACAGATCCAATGATTTCAATTCGGTGCTCGGATTCAACGGCTTCAACCCGAGGAGTTCGATTATTCCGACGCTTTTCAATAACGATGCGAATTACGATGTCCCTTTCCAGGTCGGCCTCGACGATGAAATTTATGATTCAACTACCGGGGCCGTGACCATCACGCGGATGGTTGTTCAAAAGAATGTCCAGCAATCCGGGATTCAGAAGGAGTCCGGGGGGGTCGGTAACTGGTCTGTCAGCGCGGGTATGGATATGGCGCAGGATTTCTCTATCGGTCTGACTCTTAATCTCATTACCGGGTTGTACAATTTTACCAGATCATTC
>JAJYOS010000334.1:0-4261 GCA_021796055.1 Bacteroidota bacterium | reverse complement strand
GTTTTGCCTCCGACACCCTTTCATCGCTTGCCGGCGCAGTGGGCTTCGGGAGTTTCAACTATTCCTTCACAGACAACCAGGATATCAGCGGTTGGAATGCCAAGCTTGGGTTTCTTTACCGCTTCACCGATCAGAATGGCAATACGATGGGAAGACTGGGTGTAACGATAACCTTCCCTTCATTCATTACCGTGAACGACAATTTCTCGGACGCGGCCACTGCTTACTTTTTGACCGGAACGAGCTACAGTTATCCTCCTCCAGGCGTCAGCTCCGCGACCAGCAACAACTACGATGTCACGACGCCTTTCAAGTTCGGTATCGGTGGTTCGGGAGGAACGAAGCAGTTGACACTTGCAGCAGACATAGAATACACGGACTGGACTCAGTTGCAATTTTCGAATTCCAACCTGCCGAGCGGTTTTATCAACGGCTTGAACGATTCCATAGGTGCAGATTTTCGTGCGACTGTTTTGCTGAGGGGAGGCGCTGAACTGGCTTTAACAGACCCGGCATACTCGCTCTTCGTCCCGTATATCCGAGCAGGATTTTCTTATCTCCCTTCACCTTACAAGGGAGATGGCACCCCGCAGGCCCAAAAATTTGCCAGCGGTGGAGTCGGGTTCAGGATTCAGAACAGCATAGTGATCGACCTTGCATATCAATACGGATGGTGGAATACCAGCCATCAGTTGTATGACGTTTACAGCAAGACGGCCGAGAAGGTCACAGACACAAATTTCATGTTTACGTTCAAGTACCAGTTCTGAGGTTTACCACGTTACGGAGGTGAGTCATGATGCGCATTGCCAGGATTGCTTTACCTTTCGTTCTTTTGTTTACCGCAGTTGCCGTCCAGGGCCAGAGCCTCGGCGGCGGGATCTGTCCCGATAATCTCAGTTACAGTGCGAAGTATTATCATGTTAATTCGACGGATAATTTATTCGGGGGTAACGTTTCTCCGTTCTCGTCCAGGCAGGGATTGATAGCTGCTCCGGAGTATTCCCCGGTATTGATGAATGCCACGTCCCTGGGGTTCGGTGCTGTCGGAGATATACCGCTGCGCAGCAACATCTTTCTGAGAATCTCGATCATAGATTTATTCTCTCCTGCGTTCGGCCCGTCCGGATCCGGCTATGGTTCGCAGGGAATCCTCATGCCGGTCCAGGTAGGGATCAGGGTCCCATTCCTGAGATCATACCTCGGGACACTGGGATACAGCCTTTACGGCGAAAGCTCGGCGGGTCTGTTGTTCGGATGGGCATATCCCACAAACGGATCCTTCATCGGTTATTCGCTGCCAAACAGCAGGTTCACATCCGGTGCTTCCGCTTATGCGGGTATCGGCAATTCGCTGCGGATCGATCGATATCTCGGTGTGTATTTGAACGGAGGGATTGGCTACTACGATCTTTTTTCCTCCACATTTATGCCGCAAACGAGATATCTGGTGCCTTCAATTTCTGCAGGATTTCTTTTCAATCTCATGCCGAGATAATACACCGTTACGCGGCGCCTTCCTTTCGGTTGTTACATTGGCATACGCATCACTAAATTGTGTAAGTGAAACGGATTAAGTTCGCAACGGCGGTTATCTCTCTTACACTTCTAATCATCCTTATAAGTGTAATCCTCCTTCTCAGAAAGATCGGGACTTCCTCCTTGCCGGAGGAAGACGGTCAGATCAATGTCCCGGGGCTCGGTGCGCCCACAGAAGTGAAACGCGACAGCCTGGGCGTCCCTTACATAACGGCCAGTTCGGACTCGGACGCTTATTTTGCACTCGGGTTCGTGCACGCGCAGGACCGGCTCTTTCAGATGGAAATGTACAGGCGGGCAGGTGAGGGGAAGCTGAGTGAGATATTCGGAAACAAAACGATCGCTGTCGATGAACTATTCAGGACACTGCTTTTCAAAGAAATGGCGGACTCACTTTACAATGCTTCCTCTCCGCTCAGCAAGGAAATACTACGTTGGTATTCGAACGGTGTCAACGCGTACATCTCGACCGCCAAGGTACTCCCCGCCGAGTTTGCCATGCTCGGGTTTTCGCCGCGTCCCTGGAAGCCGCGGGACAGCTTCATCGTCGCCAGGCTGATGGCCTGGGAGCTAAACATCTCATGGTGGACAAAACCGGTCTTCGGCGAACTCTACGACAGTCTCGGTGCTGAAAGGGCCGCACTGCTTATACCTCTCTTTTCCGGCACAAATGAAAGGAGAACTCCGAAACCGCCTGCGAGGGCATCGACTTCTCTCAACGGTTTTATGGAATCGAACTCGGCAGCTCTCGCCTTTCTTGAGGGTGTGAAGGCGCCTGACGGTTTCGGAAGTAATAACTGGACGATATCGCCAAAGAAGACCGACGGCGGATCGGCTTTACTTTGTAATGACCCTCACCTTGCCTTCAGCGAGCCGGCGAAATGGTACTATGTGTCTATCTCTGCCCCCTCGCTGCATGTCCTCGGTGTTTCATTACCGGGGACACCTGGAATCGTAATCGGACGAAACCCGGACATCGCCTGGGGGATGACCAACGTTATGGCCGATGACTCGGACTTCTACATCATGCAGCCCGACTCCTCTGACGCCGACCGGTACTGGTTTAACGGAAAGCTTCTTTCGTTCGTCACGACTGAAGACACTATAAAAATAAAAGGTACCTCGCCGTACATATTCAGACGACGCATGACGGTGGTCGGTCCTGTCGTGAGCGGTGTGATTTCCAGTTCTTATGCGACCACCGCGCTGGGTGCCAACAAAACCGAGCCCGGCGGGATAACAGCGCTTCGGTGGTCGGCATACTGGCCCAGCGACGAAGTGAGATCGATGTACCTCTTAAACACAGCGAAGAACTTCCAGGACTTTGTCGCTGCGCTCAAGTACTTCGGCGCTCCCGCTCAGAATTTCGTCTATGCCGACGTCAGCGGCAACATAGGTTACAAGGCCGCAGGAAATATTCCACTGCGCCGCTATTCTCTGCCATTTCTACCTCAGCCCGGAAATTCGAGCAAGGCCGTCTGGGATGCGTTCATCCCGTTCAAATCACTCCCCGAGAGCTACAACCCGATGGCGGACTATATCGCTACGGCCAACAACCGCACGACACCCGACAACTATTCCTACTACATCACCAATTTATATGAACCTTCCTCACGCATAGACAGGATTACCTCCTTCATCAGCCATCACGATACGATGAGCGTCGCCCTTTCAAGGCAACTCCAGCTTGACTACTACTCCGATTTCATGACCCTGCTCAACAGTCGTATCCTGGCGGCGTGCGACAGCGAAAACTATTTCCCTAAGGAAATCATCTACCTTAAAAACTTTGACGGAAACATTACAGCGAAGAGCACGGCGGCTTCAATCCTGAACTATGCATTCGTCGATCTGGTCAGGAGTGTCTTCAGACCAGTTCTGGGCAACTCGCTCTTCGAGAAGTATGTGCTGATAAGTAATGTGCCGACCAGAATACTGGAGAGTTATCTGACCAGTCCCGAAAAATTAGGCGAACTGTTCGGTATCGCCAACGGCGACAGCCTCCTCGATATGAGGCTTGCTCAGAGCCTGGAGAGGGCGCTGCAGCAGCTGAGAGACAAGTTCGGGCCGCGTCCGATTAAGTGGATGTGGGGAGATATTCATACGCTGGAGCTTAAACATCCCATGAGTTCAAACTCGCTCATCAGGACCTTGTATGATCTCGGCCCGTTCCAGAGGGGCGGCAACAACACGACGGTAAACAACGGAGAATACTCGCTTGATGATCCGTATAAGATGGTGATCGGGCCGTCGATGAGGATGATTGTGGATATGGGCAAACCCGGGATGTATTTCAGCCTGCCCGGAGGAGAATGCGGCCAGCTCCTCAGTCCGCATTACTCCGATTTCATGAACGGTTACCTCAGAGGGGATCTGACATTCTTCCCTATGGAGATTTCCCGGGAGGGGACGGTGCATCAACTTGAACTGCTCCCGCCGCCATGACGATCCCCGAGGAGCTGGGGAGGATCCTTGCGACGGCCAATGACGTCGTCGTACTGACCGGGGCCGGTATTTCCGCTGAGAGCGGAATCCCGACGTTTCGCGGCGAGGATGGATTATGGAGTAAGCTCAAGCCGGAAGAGCTTGCAAGTTTCGACGCGTTCCTGAGTAACCCTGAGCTTGTCTCGGAATGGTACCAGCACCGCCGTCACATCACCAGAGAGTCCAAACCGAACGCAGCCCACACGGCATTGGTCGAGATGGAGAAATACTTCCGGCG
>JAJYOS010000333.1:2637-7130 GCA_021796055.1 Bacteroidota bacterium | reverse complement strand
CCCAATGGAGGACAATTTCATTAGATCTGAAAGATAGAAATCGATAGGAAGGTAGAGAATCGACCAGGCTATTCCGTCGGTGCTACAAAATCGGAACGCAGACGTCACAAAAACTTCACACACACCTGAGTTATATCATCGCTCTGCGGGGCGTCCCCGACAAAATTCACTATTTCGTTTCGGACAGCCTCGAGAATCGCGGCCGGCCTCAATGTGGAATTCAGCCTCAATATTCCTTCAAGCCTCTCCTCAGTGAACTGCTCTTCGCTCAGGTTGAGCGCCTCGCTGACGCCGTCGGTAAACATGTAAAGTACGTCACCGTTATCGACTGGCTCGTCTCCGGTCTCATAAGCTGCACGCTGCACGATTCCGAGAATCAAGCCCCCCTTGTCAAGCCTCACAATCCGTCCGTCGGATTTCATCAGGAATGGGTAGTTGTGTCCAGCATTCACATAAATCAGATGCTTGCTCACAGAACTGTAGACCGCGGCAAAGAAAGTTATGAACTTGTCGAAGTCGGTATTTCCGAAGATGATGCTGTTCAGCCGTTCCGTTATGCCGGCCAGGTCCAGTTCGGCAGCCATCAAGGCTCTGAAGGCTGATTGGAGATTTGCCATTAGAAGAGCCGCCGGAAATCCCTTGCCTGATACATCTGCAATCGCGACGCAGATCAGGTTTTCATTCAACTTAATGACGTCAAAGTAATCGCCCCCGACCTGTTTCGTCGGGATATGAAAAGTTGCGACGTCAGATCCCACAAAGGAGGGCATCTCTCTGGGTAAGAGTTTCTCCTGAATCGCATGAGCGAGATTAAGCTCTTCTTCCAGACGCTGTTTCGCGAGCGATTCTTTGAAGAGGTGAGCGTTGTCGATGGCCATTGCAGCAAGATTGCAGAGAGACGAAAGGAAGTTAATTTCAGAATCGAGATAAGGACTCTTTGAGAGTCTTTCACCGAGTAAAAGCAAGCCGCTTGTTCTGCCCTTCAGTTGGAACGGTATGACAATTTCAACTCCCTTCCTGGCAAGCTCCGCAGCCACGGCGGGCTCGGTCATGCTGTCTGTAAGCCGCAGAGCCTGATCGAGAGAACAAAGCGGACGCAGGTCCAGCGACTCGATCCCTGGGATCCTGTTGACCACGACCCTCGGCTCTTTTCCATTTGAGAGGCAGACCGCATACTTGCGTGCCCCGGTCTGTCCCATGATCGCAAACTCGAGCGTTCTCAGGGCGCGTGGCTCGTCGACGAGCAGGCTGAATTCTTTGCTCAACTCAAAAAGAGTTTGAAGCTCCTGCACGCGGCGCTGAAGTTCGGAGTTGGAGTCCTTGTATTGCTGGAACACACTCGCGTTCTCGATTGCTGCCGCGGCTATATTGCACAATGTGGACACAAATTCTATTTCAGTCGGCGCGAGGCCTGTGCCGATGAGTTTCCTGCCGATGAAGAAGTAACCGAACAACCTGTGAGATGTGCGTATGGCAAATATCCTGTTCACCCCTGAGTCGGCCAGTTTTTTCGCCAGCGAGTTGTGTACGCCCGATGCGTCGACCGAGCCTTCCAGGTCGATCTGGTACAATTCGTCCAGGACATCGTCGCTCAACGATATCCCTTTACCTATTCTTATCCGGCTTCCCTCGCCCTGCTGCGCTCCCCCTTCGGCGCGAACGACAGCCGCCGTCCTGGAGACCGCCAGCTTTCCCATCGAGGCGAGCATGATGTGATTCAGTATAAACCTGTAATCGAGGGAGGTATTGAGTATCTTGGCAGTTTCGATGAGAGAGGTCAGCTCAATAAGCTGATCGTTCACCGGTTGTCCCGGGGGCCCTTGCGGTGAAGTCCCGCTCAGGGCATTGTCATGGTTTTGGTTCATTTTTCAAATAGCGAATGAGTCTGACTTCATTCATGGTCTCTCTTCCCTGGAATTCGACCGAATCCATCAGTTTCCGCATCAGGAATATCCCCAATCCTCCTGCCTTGTGTCTCCCAATTTTCCCCTTTATGTTGGGCACGGGAACTTCTTCCGGTTTGAAACCTGCCCCCCAATCTCGGACGACGACCTGAAATTCGATTCCGCCGGCGGTAATCCTGACCTCAAACTCGAAGTTCGGATCGCTCTGGTAGGCGTGCTTGATCACGTTGGTGCATGCCTCATCGACGGCAAGCGTGATCTCGGAAACCTCCTTTTCACCGAATCCGAAACTCAAGGCATTGTCTTCCACAAACTGGCGTACCTCCGAGAGCGCCGTCGTAGTGCTCTTGAATATCCTCTTATTCTCTATTTTGTCTGCCCTTTTCACAGTACCTTTGCTGAATACGTGAGAGCTTTATTGACTGTTGAATTTCTTCAACGCTTCGTCCTGGTCCTTGTAGATCTCATAAAGGAACGGGAAACCGAGAAGGTCGAACACGTTGAAGACCTTCTGCTGCATGTTTGCCAGCTTGATATCGCCGTGATTGCCGCGCACCTCATCGATATATGCCATGAACACCCCGAGCCCTGCGCTTGAAATGTAATTCAGCGCATCGAAGTTCACGACAATATTGAATTTGCCCTTGCCGATGAGCTCCGCGAAAGTTTTTTCAAGATCCGGGGCAGTATGGGCGTCAAGAAAACCGTGGAGATCCATGACAACTGCATTGCCCGAATCCCGAGTCAGCACTTTAAACTCGTTCATTACATCCTCCATCTCTGCTAAAATATTTCGCTATGCTGCTTCCGCCAGACATTTTCGGATTCATCTCCATTTTAAAATCAAAACTGTTGTGTCGTCAACAGCATCTGTGCCCTGTGAAAACTCAGCCAAAGCGCGGATAATGCCTCCCTTCATCTCTTCCGCCGTACCGCTGCTCAGCTCACTCAACAAATCATAAAACCGTTCTTCACCAAACTCGTTCCCGCCGGGATCCCTCTGGTCCGTAACGCCGTCGGTATAGAATACGAGTGTGTCGCCGTGATCGAGTACAACCCGCTCCTCCTCGAGGTGCCTTCCGAAATCCTTCGACTGCTCGAGGCCGAGCCCGGCTCCTGCGGGTCTCAACAGCCGGTAGCCTCCCTTCCGTATGAGAACGCCGGGAGTGTGTCCGGCCCTGACCATGTCGACTTCACCCGTACGGACGTCGAGAAGGGCATGGATCATGGTTATAAAGTAGTTTTTCTGAAGCGTACTCTCGACTGCCTCGTTGGCCGCCATCATGAATTCAGAAGGGGACTTCGCCGAGGCCGACAACGACTGGAAGACTCCCTTCATGAAGGCCATATAGAATGCCGCCGAGGTGCCCTTCCCTGAAACGTCACCTACGACGAACGCATATTTATCGCCGTCAATTTCCGAATAATCAATATAGTCGCCGCCGACCTCGAACGCAGGGAAAGAAAGAAAGTCGCTCTGGAACTTATCCGTACACGGGAACGAAGTGGGAAGGAGTTTCAGCTGCATTTCGTGCGCTATGCGCAGTTCATGCTGAAGACGCTCGTTTTCAAGAGACTTCGTAAAAAGGAGCGAGTTCTGGATGGCAACAGCAGCGGTGTCGGCGAACGCGCTCACGGTCGATATTTCTTCTTCGTCGAACGCGTAAGGCAAATCGTGGGCGGCGTACAGGACTCCTATCAAATCGTCATGAGCGGTTAGAGAGACGGCAAGGAGCGATTTAGCCGGAAAATTCTTCAGACCGAAACCGGCAAATCCTTCCACATTCTGCACCATAACACTCTTTTTTGTCTGAACCGCATCGCGGAGCAGGTCAAAATTGAAGGGAGAGAGTTCGTACTGGCTTGTCTTGTGGGTAGCACTCATCTTGAACTTGCCGGCTCCGCTTTCCGCGCTGTTCGAGTTCCTCAGCTCGATCCACACCTTGCTTGCCTGCGTAACAGTCCCCACCACCGAAACCGTATTGTTCAACACCTCGGTCGTGTCCATGACGTTCGTTATTACTTTGCTCAGGTTCTGGTATGAATCCAGTTCACGTTTCTTCTTCTCGAACACGCCGCTGGTCGGGATGTGAAACACCGTGACCACGAATGCCAGCGAAAAGTATATCGTGAGAAAGAGAAAGACAATCTTCGCAAATTCATCCATCGGCACACTGTAGAATTCCAGAACGCCGCCGGCGAGTTCTGCCGGCCCCACCGACGCATATGAGTAGCCGAAAAGGAGCATTAATACGAAAGAGTGAACAAGCGATCTGTATTTTTCCTTGCGTGTGAGGAAGACTATCCAGTTCATGCTGACAATGTGGAAAACGGCAACTAAAACGGAAATCCCGAACGCGATATCGACCAGTGTGCTGATAAACGGGACGCCTTTGAAGATGCTCAGGAAAGCCGCTGCGAGAGCGAACGCGAGAAAAAGTTGAAACCTCCTCCTCACCTTCTTTTCCGGCCGGATGTATAGGATATCCGCTGTGTACATCAGAAGAATGACTACCAGCGCGGCAATCCCGAACGCATAGCCGGTAGTCGCGAGAAGCTGTGCGACATTCTGCGGTGCAAACCTGCCTG
>JAJYOS010000333.1:0-2627 GCA_021796055.1 Bacteroidota bacterium | reverse complement strand
CCACGTCGAGATTATCGCCGCAGTGAAGAAACCGTATGCAACAAGCCTGCGAAGTATCTCCAACGGTCTGGACTGCTTCCGGCTTCTCAGTGAGTTCATGGCCACAAATAGCAGAACGAATGCGACGATGGTAAAGAGGTTTCTCAGTCCGTTCAGGATGGGATCTTCCAGGTTGATCGTGATGCGGATCCAATCATAAATTAAAAGAAGAATTGCGATCGTACCCGCCGACACGAAATAGAGGCTATTTCTTATGCTTATTCGCATGCGATTCAATCTAATCCTACTCTTCGCATTCTGCAACGCTTTGTTTCAAAAAAGTATTTCTGCGGGTATGTTTCTCAAGAGAGAAGTGTGACACTCAAGCGTGTTTGAACATATTTGAACGGCGGATCCGTCTGTCACAATCCACCGACAAATCGGCCAGGCCCCCTGCAAGAGATGGATCACTGGCCGGAGAACTTCATCTCCCCCGCTTTGACGGGAACGTCGAGATGATTCTCCTTCGGAACGATCGGACAACTGAAGTTATGGCTGTACGCACAGTAAGGGTTGTAGGCATAATTGAAATCGAGCGTATATTCTCCCGAATGGTTCTCGCTCATGTCTATATATCTTCCGCCAGCATACGAGGTGTTGCCGCAGGTCTCATCGGTGAAAGGGACAAAAAGCTCGTTCGAATCGTCCCCGAGCATCTTGTAAACGTGAAGCTCCAGATTCTTTCCGTCGATTTGAAATTGAAGTCTCCCATACTCCTCGGCAGGTCTGGTCTCGCCGCCAGTTGCCTCGATTCCGATACGCTTCGGATTAGCATTCTTCAGCAGCTTAACATGAAAAACCAGGTCGAGGTTTGGAGGATAGTAATTGAGCCGCTCGAAGGTCGTCTTCTGCATGCTCGTCAGCGGCGACTCGGGAGCCGTCTTGAAGAAGTTGTCCTTCTCCTGCCTGAAACTTATGAGGTCGTCGACATAGACCGTCTTCTCATGGGAATCGAACTTCACATGCTTGAAGTTCCCGGAACAGGAAGCGAGGATAAGCGCCAGGAGGAGGAGCGGCGGGCGAAGGGAATTACTTATCGTTTCCGAGGATAAGCTCAAGTGAAATCCGGTGTGTATCTCCGAGCGAGTTGGCGTAGGCAAACCTGGCAAAAGAATAGTCGATTTCGAGTTTTGGCAGGCGGAGACCGGCGCCGACCGTGAACTGCTTCACTTCGTTGTACCCCGCACGGATTGCAATGACATTGCTGTAGTCGACTTCAGCTCCAGCGCGCAGATCCGCACTGAGTGGCCCCAGATGTACGGTCGAGGAATAGCGCATATTATCGATATTGAAAAGGAGATCGAGAGCCGGGGTAACGGTGACCGGCCCGATCGGGAGGTTATATGCCGCACCCGTCGCGAGCGTAGGACTCAGGAGTTCCGTTGTTCCCGTGGTCCATGCGACGACAGTTGTGGTTGCATTCTGAAGATTCGCACCAAGCCTAAAGTTCTTAAACGGCAGGTAAAGCGCCCCGACATCGAATCCGATCCCGGTTCCATAAGTCGAACCGATGCTGCGGCGAATAAACTTCACATTTGCGCCGTAGGAGAAATTCGAGCTGTAACGTTTCGCATAGCTCCCAATCAGGGCAACGTCGGTCGCGCTGAAAAACGTAATCTTCGAGTAGTCGAGCCTGTCGTTCCCATCGAAGATACCGTTGCCGTTGTAGTCGATCAGAGCGTTCAGAGTGTTTGGGATCCCGCTGACGCTGAGGACAATCGCACTAAGCCCGACGGTCTCGTCTTTGGACAGCGGCATCGCAGCCGCGCCATAATTGAAGCTGACGATGTCGCCATAACGCTGGTCGTGCATCAGCATTATCTCGGGATTCTTGATTTCGGACAGGCCCGCGGGGTTCCAGTAGCCGGCAGTCACATCGTTGGCAATGGCTGTGTAGGCGCTTCCCATCCCGAGCGCCCTCCCGCCGACGCCGATCGTTAAAAAATCGTCCGCGTATTTGCCGAACGTTACCTGGGCCTCAGCACATGGAACGAAGAAAAACGCGGAGAAAAGCAGCGCAACCAGTCCTAATTTTGCCGCACTCATTCCGTTGAAGAGACTACTCGATTGGTTCGGCACCAAATTCATCCTTCAAAAATTTCACCAGAGGGTCGTTGTCATCTGAATCAGCCCTATGCTCGCCTTCCACAATTGAAAAATCAATAGCTACTCTCATCCCAAGCGTTCTCAGGATCGCATCCTGTATATATGTCTTGTAAGGTCTGGTCATTCCGATGACGACTTCATTAGGCGCCCCGAGCACCAGCCAGCCGTTTCTGACTCCCAGCGGTTTCAAATTGATGAGCTGCGACCACACTGCGATTCTTTCTTTCCTGACGGCCTGCAGCAGCTCATCCCATCTTACACTCACCTCCTGGAAAGAAGATTCGCTTGTCGCGTCATCCGGATACACTGGCTGTTCTTCGGAGTTGCGCGAAGACGACCGTGCGGCAGAAGAGTTCCCCCCATTCCTGCGGTTAGGCATTTCAGCCTGCGCGGGGTTTGGACTGGCAGAGGAGAAAGACTTCTTTTCCGGGTACACCGGACGCGGCTCCCTCGTCGCCTTTATCGCGGCATTCCCCACGCCG
>JAJYOS010000332.1 GCA_021796055.1 Bacteroidota bacterium | reverse complement strand
TATCGCGTTCCCGCATTCACAGTATTCGCTCAGCCAGGGGGATTCGTTCGGTTATTCGATCAGGCTGACCAACGTCGGGTTTGCGGCGTTGTACAATCCAAGAGACGTGGAGATCATTCTTCAAAGCGAATCGAACAATGACAGATACGTCGCGGCGTTGCCAACCGACCCTCGATTCTGGCAACCCGGAGACACGGTCGATGTGTCCGGGCAAATTGGTATTCCATCATCAGTACCTGCCGGCAAGTATTCCGTCTATCTCAATCTTCCAGACCCAACTCCATTGCTGCACTATCGTCCTTATTATTCCGTAAGGCTTGCAAATCGAGGTGTCTGGGAAGACAGCACGGGTTACAATAACCTTGGTTTCAAACTCAATGTTTATTCCGGTCAGGCGAGCCAGGTAAGCAAGAGCAAACTTGTATTTCGCAAACTTATTGTTCCGACAATGAAGACGCAAAAAAAGAATGATCAATAGTATCGCAATGGCACAGGAATTAGCCCGGTGAGTTCATGGGACTCCCCGATTTGAAATAAGGCCGAGTTCAGATAAAAGGTATCCGGGTTTCGCAACTGCTTTGTAGTCATAATAAACAATTAGAGACGGTTGAGTGAAGGAATGCTTAAGAAATTTTTATTGATTTTTCTCGTGTCCGCTCCATATTTAATGGCGCAGAATCAGGCATATATCCAGAGGCGCGGCGATCAAGTCGTCCTGGGAAACAAGTACCTTGAAAGGGTCATCAGCATTTCACCGAAGAATGTCGGGACGACCGAGATAGTCAACAAGCTGTCCGGTACCACTTACAATGTAAAGGATGACGTATTTGCATTGCAGGTTGTCTTCTCAGGCCTCGGGCCTGCTCCGAAGGAAAAACAGAACGGCGAGAACGATGTAATTCTGACGGCAAGAGACTTTCAGTTCGACGGTTATAAGCTGAGCGATCTTGATGGCGGGGGAAAAGAGTTGTCCCTGAATTTTAAATTCGATTGGGAGATGACGAAGTTCCAATTGAAAGTGAATTACGAAGTATACCCCGCGCGTTTCTCCATGAGAAAATGGATCGAGCTGTCCGATTCATCGTACGGCATCCAGTTCCTGGACAGGATTTACGTGGAATCGATGACCCTTGATAATGCCGATTTTTCACACGGGCAATTCGGGCAGCCGGTGTTCGACAATGACATCTTCATGGGTGTCGAGTATCCGACAGTTGAAAATGACATTAGCGGGAAGTCGATAAGGATAGGTTATGTCGTCGGACGGGAGATCAAGAAGGAACCATTCTTAAGCCACAAATCGATTATCGGATCTTCGCCGTCGCGAATCAAGCTGCACGAGACTTTCATGGATTACGTCGACGGCATCAAAGTAAATGGCACCCGTCCATATCTTTTATTCAATTCGTGGTACGACCTCAGAAATCCCGCCATCACCAGCGATTCCACCGGCATCATGAACGAGAAGAACGTCCTTAACACCGTCGAGGTATTCAAGAAAGACCTCTACGACAAGTATGACATCTCACTTGACGGGTTTGTCCTGGACGACGGCTGGGATAACTATAAGAGTCTATGGGGCATAGATTCGACGAGGTTCCCCAACGGGTTCACGCCTATCACGGATTCACTGGCGACCATGCACACCAGGTTAGGTCTCTGGGCATCGCCGTTCGGCGGTTACTCAAACCGGGACATCCGTGTGGACTGGGGGGCGGCCCATGGTTATGAAACAACGGGAGATTTTTATTGCCTCGCGGGCACCAGGTACAATGCCGCATTCAAACAAAAAATGGACGAGTATGCGGAGAAATACAAGTTGGGCTATTTCAAATGGGACGGATTTCTACTCTCCTGCAACGATCCCGACCATGGTCATCTTCCCGGAATTTACTCGCGCGAAGAGAACGTATCAGACTACATAGATGTGATGACGTCTGTAAGAAAGATAAATCCGGATATTTTCCTGAACATCACGAGTGGAACCTGGCTGTCACCCTGGTGGCTTAAGTACGCGAACTGCATCTGGATGCAGGGAGAAGATTACGGCTACCAGGAGAGCGTCCCCTCGCTTAACGACAGGGACAAGGCGATCACTTACAAGGACGTCATTCTCTGGGACAACTTCCGAAAGATGCATTTGTTGTTTCCCATGTCGAGTCTGATGACCCACGGAATCATCAAAGGGAGGTTCAACCAATTAGGTGGGGCGAACGAATCCCTCAGCTCTTTCAGCGATGAAGTGATGATGTATTTCGGGAGAGGTGTAACGATGTGGGAATTATATGTGTCTCCCGACCTTCTCACCGCCGGCGAGTGGAACGCGATAGCCTCTTCGATAAAATGGGCAAAGGCTAACGGAGGAGTCCTCAAGAACACCAGAATGATACTTGGGGATCCTCTTAAAGGAGAGGTTTACGGTTATGTTCACCTTGCCAAGAGCAAAGGGATCATTCTTCTCAGAAACCCAAGCGTTGCGAGCCGGAGTGTGAAAGTAAAGTTGACACCAGACCTCGGCGATATCGACACGAATATGCGGTATTACGTGAAGATGATATACCCGTACAATTTCATCTTTCCAAGGCCGGTGAAGATGGACGGCGAACTGTCCATGAACCTCGAGGGTTACGAAGTCCTGACAGCCGAGCTTATACCGGAAAATGACATCAACAAGAGTCTACCTGTCGGAGTCAGGTATTCCGTGAGGGACGGGAAACTATTCGTTTTTGGAAAGCGCGGTGAAGAAGAGCGAATCGAGTCCGTGGGCAAGAAAAATCTGGGAGTTGTGGAATTCGCCAAAGCGACGAAGAAGCTTGCCTGGAAAGTCGAACCCCTGGCAGCAAAGGGCAATACGAAATTCTCGGCTAATCTGAGTATTGACGTTCCGCAGGATTACAAGAGCGCCACGTTCGCGTTCCTGCTCGAATCCGACCTCAGGCTGCAGGACCAATCGCGGCCGGTTTTTACGGTGAAAGTCAACGGCGCTCCTAAAACAGCCTCAGTGGAAGAAGGAGACGGCAGCTGGTTTTGGGTCTCGACTCCCCTTGACAGCGGAGAGAATTCTGTAAGTTGCTCTATCCGGTTCAATGGAAAAGAGAGAGGAAGAGTCAGTTTGTGGATTGTCGGCAAAGAGGAATTGGCTCCCCGTCTCGTGAAGGGAATCGCAATCGGAGACGAAGAGATAGTCCCAGCGAAACCGTATCCGTCCACGATTCGGAAGGAGATTATTCCCATATCACATTACACTCTACAGTAAAATAAGAAGATGTCGAAGCGCTCCTGTTGAAGTGACTCTGATGGCGATACTGAGCTCCGCCGCGACGTGGACGATGACTTTATGAATGATCTTGGCAGTACATACTTGAACTAACATCGGAAATGAAATGCATAACGGACTAACTAAATTGAAAACATCTACCCCCGGCAGGGTCTGTCTCTTCGGGGAACATCAGGACTATTTGAATCTTCCAATAATTGCTTCCGCAATCTCTTTAAGGATCTCCATAGAGGGGCACAGGCGCGGCGACTCGAGTGTTATCATCCATTTACCGGACATAGAGAGCGAAGAATCCTTTTCGCTGAGTGACCCGATTAAGTACGAAAACGACCGGGATTACTTCAAAAGTGTGGTGAGCGTACTGAGACGCCATGAACTGAGCTTCTCGAAAGGGATAGAGTGCACGGTTACGGGTAAGATCCCGATCAACGCCGGCACTTCAAGCTCATCGGCGCTGGTCGTGACCTGGGTTAATTTCCTGGCAGCCATGAGTGAACAATCGGTGAATCTTTCGCCGGAAGATATCGCTCAATATGCGTACGAAGCGGAGGTCCTCGAATTCTCCGAACCCGGCGGCATGATGGACCAGTATTCGACTTCCATCGGCGGTATAATATTTCTGGACTCTTACCCGAAAATTCAGGTGAAAAAACTTCACCCGAAGCTCGGAAATCTTGTATTGGGAAATTCGGGCGAACCGAAGGACACAAAGCTCATACTGGCCAGAGTGAAGAACCAGATCCAGAGGGTCGTCGGTGAGCTCAGGAAGTCCTATCCTGATTTCTCGCTTCAGACGATATCCGAGTCGCGCATAGATAACTATTCGAAATCCCTGACCGACGAGCAAGTTGAACTTCTGCACGGGACGATAAGAAACAGGGATATAACAATGCAGGCGCTGAAGGCACTTAACGAGACGACACTCGATCACAAGCTCGTAGGAAATCTGATGAACGAACACCAGGAGGTGCTTCGGGATGTGCTGAAGATTTCCACGCCGAAGATCGACAGGATGATAGAAGCGGCTTTGAGCGCAGGCGCTTACGGAGCAAAGATCAACGGCTCGGGCGGCGGAGGATGCATGTTTGCGTACGCGCCCAACAATCCGCAGAAGGTCAAAGAAGCCATAGAAAGAGAAGGCGGGGAAGCTTACACGCTGACGGTTGATGAGGGTACACGCTCCAGCTATTTGGGAGCCGATTAATTGTGGGAGGGAGACTCGTAATCCTCGCCGGCGGCATATCATCCAGAATGAAGAAACCCGCCGGTTCCGAATTGAGGGTCGATGAGGCATTGATCAACGATGCGAATCTCAAAGCCAAGTCCATGATCGGTGTCGGCAGGGACCACAGGCCTTTCCTCGATTATCTTCTTTATAATGCAAGAGAGGCGGGCTACACAGATATCCTCATTGTAATCGGTGAAAAAGATGACAGCATAAGGGGGTATTATGGAAAGAGAGACCGGGACAACGACTTCTATGGGATGAGGATTTCTTATGCGACGCAGAAGGTCCCACCCGGCAAGGAAAAGCCGCAGGGCACAGCTGACGCGCTTTACCAGGGGCTGAATTTTAAAACTGATTGGCGCGGTACAAGGTTCACTGTCTGCAACAGCGACAATCTTTATTCGGTAGAAGCGCTTAAGAAGATGCTTCAAGATGAGTACAGGAACGCGATGATCGATTATGACCGCGACGCTCTGCAGTTTGAACGGAGCCGGATCGAGAGGTTTGCGGTCACACTGAAGGACGACGAGGGCTTTCTGACCGACATAATTGAGAAGCCATCGGCAAGCGAGATAGAGGCGGCAAGGGGAAAGAATGGATCGATCGGGGTGAGCATGAACATCTTCGGGTTTCAATACGAGATGATTCACCCGTTTCTTGAGAGAGTTCCCTATAATTCCGTCAGGCATGAAAAGGAACTTCCTGATGCGGTTAAAATGATGATCGGCACGCATCCAAAGAGCATGTTTCCCTTTGCATTTGCGGAGCACGTACCGGATCTTACAAGCAAGAGCGACATCTTGCCGGTCAAACAATATCTGGAGACACATTTTGCGAACGCCGCATTCTGAAAATAAGAGTAAAGTCGGGGTGAAGAACGAGATCAGAAGAAATCTGATCCTGAGAGCTTTGTTGGACCATGGCCCCATGTCCCTCACTGATTTGGCGAAAGCCACGGGCATAACCCTCCCCGTCGTCTCCACAATCGTGTCGTCGCTCAGAAAAGAGAAACTGGTAATAGAGCCGAAGGAAAAAGACGCCAACCAGGCAGGACGGCCCCCATCGATCGTGAAACTGAACGGTAAAGCCGGTTTTGTCCTCGGTATAGACATAGGCCGGCTCTTTACCAACTTCATAATCCTGGACCTCGAGACTAATATCGTTGCGGACGTAAGAAGAAAATCGATAGTCCTCAGCAATGATCTAAAATTGATCGATGATCTGGAAGGGGAGATGAAGAATGTCCTCTCGACGTCGAAGGTAGAATGGAACAAGCTTCTTGGAATAGGGATTTCCCTCCCCGGTATGGTAAAAGGTAAAGAAGGTCTGGGTGAAACCTATTTCAATTTCGGCGAGGCACCGGCGCGTGAGATCCTGTCGAAGCGGTTCAACAAGCCCGTTCACATCGAACATGATCTCGAAGCGATGGCGTTCGGCGAACGCTGGTTCGGCGCCGCGAAGGACGTGAAGAATGCCCTTTGTGTCAACATGGGGTGGGGGTTGGGGCTCGGCATCATCATAGACGGGAAAGTCTATTACGGTGAGGACGGCTATGCCGGCGAGTTCGGCCACATACAGGTTGTCAAGAACGGCGACCTGTGTTATTGCGGCAAGAGGGGGTGTTTGGAGACGGTCGCCTCCGGGAGAGCGATAACAAAGATTGCCAGGGAGAAGATATCCAACGGAGCCGCGACAATAATAACCGCGGAAGAAAAACTCGGAATCGAGCAAATAGATACTGAAGCCGTTCTCAAGGCCGCCGGCCAGGGCGACCAATTCTCGATTGAGATCCTCGAAGATGCCGGCAGATTTCTTGGATCGGGAATCGCTGTTCTGATAAATCTGCTGAATCCCGCGCTGGTGATTCTCGGCGGCGGAATTCCGACCGCGGCGCCGCACCTGCTGGAATCGGTCCGGATCAACGCGATGAAGCATTCGCTTGTGCAGTTGAACCGCAATGTGAAATTTGCGATATCCGGTCTCGGCAATAAAGCCGGCGCTCTCGGAGTTGCGGTCTACCTGGCGGAGGATTTGTTCGACGTCGAGCGACTGAACCCTTCAGCCTACGTGTAAACTGGAGAACATGATTTAGAATGTCTCATCTCAAAGTTGTTGTCACCGGCGGTGCGGGTTTCATCGGATCTCACATCGTTGAATATTGGCGCGAACACGACGCCGAAGTCCATGTGATTGACAACCTCAGAACAGGAAAGCTTGAAAACATCCGTCCATTCGAGGGCATACATTTTCATAATGTCAGTATCGTCGACAGAGAAGCCGTCTTCGAAATCATGGAAGGAGCGGCTTACGTGCATCACCTTGCCGCCATGGTCTCGGTACCGGAATCGATCGACAAGCCTCTTGAGTGTGTCGAGATAAATGTGAATGGCCTGATAAACGTATTGGATGCCGCGGTAAAACATAAAGTCAGAAAAGTAGTGCACAGCAGCAGCGCCGCAGTCTACGGTGACAATCCGGAGTCTCCTAAGAACGTGAAAATGGTGCCGATGCCGAAGACTCCTTACGGGATCACGAAGCTTGACGGTGAGTACTATCTTGCATCGTATCGGGAAAATTTCGGGCTGCAAGGAATTGCATTGCGGTATTTCAACGTATTTGGCCCGAGGCAGG
>JAJYOS010000331.1 GCA_021796055.1 Bacteroidota bacterium | reverse complement strand
CTTGAAAAGGAACCGTTCGGCAGAAACGGATATCCTGCAGCGGCACTCTCTCCCAGCACGAATATTCTAAAGGCGTTTGATTTTTTTACTTGGTCGAAAACATCCACGTTTGAATAAGGGACATTTTGCACGTGATGGAAATACTTGTGCGCTATCTGAGCATTCAACATGTATGTTCCCTTGACGGGACTGACCCACTGCGTGTAATCATAGCCATAGTTGAAAATTCGGAGCGCGACTTCGAGAAGAACAAAGAAGACGACGGGGATCAAAATCGTCACAAGGTAGAATATCTTATTTGTCGGCTTTGGGCTAGTTGTCTTAAGAAATTTTTCTATTTCTTCCTTGGATGACTTCAACTCTTTTGCCATTTTATCTGAAGTAAGCTTCGCTCTATTCTTCAGTATCCAGGCTTTCTGCTTGTTGGAAAACGGCAACTTTTTTACCTTCCTTGTCTCGATATCATCTACTAAATCTTCTTGATGTGCGACTACTGGTGCGACTCACCTATACTGCAACATCCAACCATTCTGCAAACTCCGATAAGTGAGTCGCACATGTCGTTATTTAAGCAGCAGCATTTTCTTTACGCTGACGAAGCTTCCTGCCTGCAAGCGATAGAAGTAAACACCGGTTGCCACATGGAAACCAGCATTGTTCATTCCGCTCCAGATCGCCGAATACTGTCCCGGCTGCAGCACACCGTTCACGAGAGTCGCGACACGCTGGCCAAGCACATCGTAAATTTCTAGCGTGACTTTTTCAGTCTTCGGTATCTCATACAAAATTGTGGTTGTCGGGTTGAATGGGTTCGGGTAATTTTGATCCAAAGCAAACGTCAAGGGCTTTTGCGGTTTTTCCGCTATCGCCGTGAGCGGCGAGTTGTCTAACACTATGATCTGCGACTGATACGGCGCAAGATTGACAGCGTAGCTTCCAAGTGCTGAAGGCGCAACCTGCTGAGTCGTGCCGTTCAAGACGTCGTTGGCATACCACGGCTTCGCCGGATCGAGATGCAGAGTATCTGTCGGCACTGAAACCACCGTCTTTATCGCGGTGCCGTAGAAGTTGTTTATCACAAATGCTTTGTCGTCACCGGCCATCCTGAGGTATGCATAGACCGAATCGCCGGAAGACGTTTTGAGCCTCAAGAAACTTCCCTGCTCAAGCGCCGGATTGGAAGTCCTGATGTGCACCAGGCTCGTATAGTACGGCTGGAGATTAAGAGGATCACTCCAGTCAATTATATCTCTCTGAGTTGTTTCACCGACTTCCTGCCCTGAATAGATCAATGGTACTCCCGGCAGAGTGTACAGGAAAGCGGCAGCCATCTTCGTCTGCTGAACGTTGAACAGATCGATGAACCTTGTCTCGTCGTGGTTCTCCAGGAACCTGAAGGGTCTGGCGTCGGGCGGATAGCTTGGGCTTCTGTACCATTGTATAAGACTATCAAGCGAAGTCACACTAGCATTGTGATTCATCGTCGACTGAAGTAGGTTGTAGAGCGACCAATCGTATCCGCTGTCGAATTTCTTGTCGAAATACTGGAGTCCGGTGGCATCGCACTCCCCGAGCAGGTAAATATCAGGCTTGGTTTCCTTAAGCTCAGATCTCATACTCTGCAGGAAAGCCGGACCTGACGGGCGTGTGTCATTGATTCCCCAGGCGACGTCAAATCGGTAACCGTCGATATTGAAATTTTCCACCCAGTACTTCAGCATCCTCAGCAAATATTGTCTCACCCAGGGAGCTTCGTAGTTGATGTTCGGCAAATCCCACCAGGAGAAGAAATAATCGTATGTCCCGTTGGAATTCCATTCGTAAAAATCATGGTAAGGAGAATAGTCTTTGTACTTGAACGCATCTTGCATGAACGGATGGAGAGCGGATGTATGATTGATCACCATGTCGAGTATTACTTTTATGCCATACTTGTGCGCGGTGTTCACTAAGTTCGTGAGATCGGCTTTTGTCCCATAGTCGGGATTTACTCCGTAATAGTCTGTAACGTTATATCCATGCGGCGACGCTGCCGGATAGATCGGCATTAGCCAGATGCAATTCACGCCGAGGGCTTTCAACTGTGGTATTCTGCCGGTCACTGCCTTCAGCTTGCCTGTCAGACTGAGAGATCTGACATATATCTCATATACCACGGCGGTATCCACCCAGGCAGGATGCCACGTGGACAAATCGACGGTATGCGCCTGACCCGAATCAACTACTACTACAGCACGCGCCCATGATGTATCAAGGCTTGTAGCAGCTGTAACATTGAAATAGTACTCGCCGTCGGTTACCGGTGACGTGTATGAGGCTGTCGCCGTGTTAGCGCCAGTCAGAGTAATCGGCGCCGGGTTTGACGGATCTGGAACCCATGAGAAAGAGATCGGCAGCGCATCAGGATTCGTGGAAGCGCTTGCATCCATCGTTACCGCGTTGCTGTTTATTGTGTACTTGATAATGATATCTGTCGAATGATCTGCGTGGTAATCGAACAAGACTCCCTTGCCAGTGGTAGTCACTCCCGCCTTCGTGACCGAAACTGTTATTGTATTGTCTCCATCAGTCAACGGCAGAAGGGCTGACAGCATACCTGACGACACCACGACGGTAGTGTCATGAACAAGCCCGTTATTTGATACTTCGACCACAGCGCTTGTGATAGACGAATCGCTCACGGTTGCATAGACTCTGACAGTATCTTGGTACCAATCACCACCGTCAGTGAGCAGTTTGATTAGCGGTCTACTTGCCAGAATTGAACTGATTTGAGACGGCGTTATAGCCGCGACGCCGCGCCTGTCGGTAGCAATTATGGCAAGCCGGGGAGCGCCAATGTTAAAACCGCCGATGTAATCTGACAAGAGCCTATGTTGAATATCTATGTTTCCCGTGAAAGCAACGTCGTAAACGTATGGATTCTGCTTCTGTGGAGACACTTTGATTGCACCGTTGCTATTACCAAAGAACGTATAACCACTGAAGTACCACTTGTTGGCAAAGGAGCCAAGAATGTTTTCCAGTGCAGACAACGGCAGCGCGAATCTAAACTGCGACGCCGATTTGGCGTCGCTGTTGACCGCTATGGTTGCTCCTTTCATGAGCGGGTCGCGGGAGATGTACAACACATTGTCCATCGTATCGAGCTGCGTGGAATTCGGCGCAGCTACGATCATGTAAACGCCGCGGTTGTTCCACTCGGGGACTTCTAAATTGACAGCCGGCAGAGCATTTACATAATCCCCTTGCTTGAGAGCATTGGTTATTTCGAGTGCAAATCGCGTGTAATCATCAATTGCGCCCATGTCGATCGTAAACTCAAGAGAGTCTCCTGCCGCATTAGTTGTAATATGTATACCGTATAAATCACCGGCATGCGGTGCAACACCTTGAGGATACGCATAGCCTCCCGTCCCGTCATCATCATTCTGTCCGTCAACGTAGTAATAACCTGTATTCGGCTGGTAAACTCCGAAGGTGAGATACCTGTCCTTCGCCTTATTGCCATCCACATCGGAACCGGTGAAACGGACGATATGTCTGCCGATTCCGGGGCTATTCACAACGGCATGTATGTTATAACCGTTTTCTGTCGAGTCCACCGTATGTGGCACCTCAGAACCGTCGTAGTAAACGTGGATGGAGTTAGTATCTACGGCAGTTCCGCTGTCGTTCTCGGTAATAACAGCACCGACATTCACAGAGCTAACAGGCGACCAGAGGACTGCTCCCTGCAACGAGCTCGTAGCCTCCAATTTCGGCAGCGGATTTATCGTCTTCACGACATAAGGTGCATAGTCTGGCCCGAGATTGGGATTATCAGGATCAGCCACATAAGCAGTAACAGCACTCGCACCTTTCACGATAAATTGATAGTTGGTAACCTGCTGCCCGACCGGAAGCATCTCATTTATTTTGAATATCCCGTCGGAATCTGGTCCTGTTAACGGATCTGCCCCGTAAAAGTTAAATGGTCCCTGGATGGACACAGCGGTAATGCTGTCGCCAAGATATTTTAAATTCGGACTGTATGGATCAAAAACAAAAGTGTATGGGGCACTGACAATGGCACTCGAGACGGTAAAAGTCGACGAGTCGGCACCCATGAAACCTTTATTGTTCATTGCACTCAGTTTGACCGTGTATGTGCCTGGTGTAAACTGAGTTGCGACTTGATACGAAAACTGTCCGGTCGTCGAGTCAAAATAGGATGAACTGTTTGGAACCGGCACGCCCCCAATGGTTAGCTGAATGCTGGATGCGACCAGTTTGCTGGCATTTGCCGCAGCGATCCTCGCTGAAATAACGGGCGTCTTGTTGTTGATGATTGATTTATTGAGAGGCGACAGTTGATATACCGTCGGATCCGTAACGTATAGGATCGAGTTATTATTGTTGGAAGCGTCCTGACGGGCATCAAGAGGATCCGGGAACCAGTTGACTATGGTCGTATCGGATCCGGAGATGTTGTACGTGACAAATTTGTATTCATAGAAACCCGGCCCATTGAAGCTGTAGCTCCTCGCAGTGTCCGGGGCGAGTGGTACGGTAATGGTCCAGAGGTTATTTCCAACGTTTTGCATTTGATACGGGTGCCGATTATAATAGACACCCCAGTTGTTGAAGTTGCCGTTCAATCCGACTCCCGTTTCACCCGCTGCGAGCTTGTGCGTAAACACAAAGGTGATCGGCACACCTGACGAATCGAGTTGCGCATAGACAGAGCTGAAATCCGCAGAAGCGAAAAGAAGCGTCGTTATTAACAAGGCGACTGCAAACCCTGATCGAGTAATTTTCTTTTTCATTTTCTATTTGCCTTATTTTGTATCTCAAATAAAAACAAGTCGTGAGCGACCTAAGTCGTCAATGTGGCGGCAAATGCTTAACATCAACGCCGCCACAATTGGTTGACCGATCTCATTTGACCAGCATCATCTTCCTGGTCGCAGTGAATCTCTGTCGCCCATTGCCAACCGCATCAATTTTGTAGAAATAAACTCCCGCCGAATAACGATCCAGGTTGATGTCCTCGTTATATACCCCCGGACCTAGCATCCCATATTCGCGCTTAAACACTTTCTGTCCAAGTACGTTATAAACCTCTAACGTCACATAACTATTCACCGGCAACTGATAACTGACAACCGTCGAAGGATTAAAGGGGTTAGGATAATTTTGGTAAAGCGCATAGCTTGAAGGACTGATTGGCGCATTTGAGATAAGCTGGAGAACTGATGCACTCGCCTTAACCGTATCTACGTATTCAGCACCGTTATGCAAGAATAGTAACAACGCCTCATGGCTGCCGGCAGAATTTCGATTGAGAGTCACAAAGAATTTCATGCTGTCGTTCGATGCTATTTCTGTGAAGGAAGGACTTACGGTAAACGCGCTGTCGGTTGATGTTATTGATGAGATAACCAAATCACCCCCGCCCGTGTTTCTGACAACGACACTGTCGGTGGAAACAACATTGGAGTTGACCGTGCCGAAGGACATTGTCCGGGGATAGGCCGCGAAGACCGGCGGATTGTTCAAAGCGCTGTCGTCCGGGTTTCCAATTTTCGCGAAGTACTTCTGTGGCGAGCCGCCGACGGACGTAAAATTTCCACCCAAATAGACGCGGTGGTCGTAATATGAGAGGGCTACCGTCATGACATCGGAGTTCAGCGCCGGGTTCCAATCCGTGGCAGCACCCGTTGTAGTGTTCAATGCGGCAGCGCCGACCAAAGCCTTTCCGCCGATATTAGAGAAATATCCACCAGCGTACACAACGTCGCCGCTGGTAGCAATTGTATAGATGGCAGCATCTGCGTTCGGATTCCAACCCGTGGCTGCACCGGTAACCGTATCGACCGCGGCTATATAATTGCGAGCGCTGCCGCCGATATGTGTGAATCCGCCTCCGGCATAGACAACGCCGTTTGAAACGGCGAGCGCGCTCACAAAATCATCAGCTTCGGGATCCCATTTTGTGACCTCACCGGTGACGGGGTCGACAGCGGCAACATTCATCCGCAACTGATTTGCCACTTTGTCGAAGAATCCTCCTATGTATACGGCGTGTGCGGATAGCGTTACTGCCTCTACAAGGTTATTGGGGTCGGGATTCCAGCTTGTTGCCGAGCCCGTCCGCTGATCCAGCGCAGCAAGGAAATTTCTCGATGCTCCTCCAACCGATGTAAAACCTCCGCCAACATACACGATATCTCCGGAAAGTGCGATCGAGTTCACACTGCTGTTAGGGTCAGGATTCCAGTTTGTCGCGTAACCCGTGTTCAGATCCAGTGCAGCTATGTAATTTCGCAATTGGTTCCCGACCTGCGTGAAGTTACCACCAACGTAAATAATGCCGGGCCCCAATGCCATCGCTGAGATCGATCCATTTGAGTTGGGGTTCCATGGCGCTAACGCACCGGTTCCGACGTTGAAAGCGGCTAAGTTGTTTCTGGCCGCCCCACCTATACTCCCAAAACTACCACCTGCATAAACCACCCCGTCAAGAACTAGAATAGAGTACACCAAACCGTCGGCGTTCGTATTCCAGCTCGTTGAAGCTCCTGTCACCACATCCAATGCAGCGATGCGATTTCGTGAAGCCCCGCCGATGCTGCTGAAGTTGCCACCAACATAGACCACTCCGTTTGAAGCAGTGATACTCAACACGTAACTGTTTGCATTCGGATTCCAGTCGGTCGCTGTCCCCATGATAGTGTCAACCGCCGCTATTCCATTTCGTGTTTTGCCGCCAATGGAGTTAAAAAAACCGCCCGCATAAACCAAGCCGCCAGAGACCGCCACTGTAAAGACATAACTGCTCGCTGATGGATTCCAACTCGTGGGCGTATCGGACGCAGTATCCACCGCAGCGATGTAACTTCTCGACAAACCACCAACCGAAGTAAAAGCTCCACCGAGATAGATGGTTCTTCCTGACACCGCCATTGAGTAGATACTGCCGCTGGAATTCGGCGCCCAGTTAGTTAGAATCCCTGTGCTTGCGTTTATTGCAGCAATATAATTTCTTGGGATTCCTCCGACTTCTGTAAAATTACCCCCTACGTAAACAATACCTGCAGAGGTCTCCAGCGTATTCACTGCTTGGTTAGTGCTTAGAGCCCAGTTTCTCAATGAACCCGTCGCCGAATCCACTGCTACCAGATTTGT